>JAESTR010000056.1 GCA_016763495.1 Kordiimonadaceae bacterium | reverse complement strand
CTTTGGTCGGATCGTCTTCACCGCCGGTAAGTTCAAAAATACGGGCAGTTGGCGCGATACGGATATATTCACCGCGGATATGCACCACCATGTTGCCGTCAACCAGACGGCTGACATCGCGCTCAGTGGGCCGCACAGTTTCGATGATGTTACTAATAGGAATAACAAATTTGGTACCTGCGACACCCACGATCATACCGTCGAGCACCGCGAGTGTAAGCGGCAGTGTAAGGCGGAACGTGGTGCCTTTACCGGGGTCGGAGTGCACAGAGACCCGGCCACCAAGGCTTTGGATATTTCGGCGCACCACATCCATGCCCACGCCGCGACCTGACAGGTCAGTGACTTCATCTGCAGTTGAGAAACCGGGCGCAAAAATCAAATTGTCGATTTCTTCATCAGACAAATCTGCGTCCTCTGCGATAACACCTTTTTCCTTGGCCAGTTTGTACACTTTGGCCCGGTTGATGCCGCGCCCGTCATCTACTATCTGGATAATGATACGGCCACCACGGTGCTCGGCTGATAGTGTAATGACACCTTCTTCAGGCTTGCCTGCCGCGACCCGTTCGTCGGGTGTTTCTAAACCATGATCCAGCGAGTTACGGATCATGTGCGTGAGTGGGTCGGCCAGTTCTTCGATAACTGTTTTATCAACTTCGGTGTTTTCACCAATGGTAACAAGCTTGACCTTTTTGCCTAGTTTTTTGGAAACATCGCGCACGATACGCGGCATGCGAGAGAAAACAGACTTCACCGGCTGCATGCGGATAGCCATCACATTTTCTTGCAACTCGCGGATATGCATTGACAGTTCTGCCATGCCTGTACCCACACGGGAAGTAACCGCGATATTGCTGCTTTCAACTTCCTGCGTCAGCATGGACTGGGTGATAACCAGCTCGCCGACCATATTCACAAGTTTATCGACACGTTCTACATCAACGCGAATGGATGTAGTTTTTGGCGTGCCCGAAACTGATGCTACAGCTGCCGTTGGAGCGTCTGGCACCACAGGGGCTGAGGTAGGAGCTATGGTACCTTTGGCCACCGTTTCCGCCTCAATCGGCGCTTGATGTTCGGGGATCGCTGATGCAATACCTTTTTTCAGGTCTTCGTCATCAACAAAGAAACCAAAATCATCATCTGTATCGCTGCCGCGGCAAGGGCTAACGTCTACGCTAACAACACAATCTGCTGAATCTAACGTAACAATGGTTAGGTCACAGTCATCGATAACAAATTCAAAAACCTCGTCTATTTCATCTCGGTTTTCTTTAGTTTTCAGGTCAAACACCCAGCTGAAATAAGCGTCTTCTGGCTCGATTGAGATAAGACAAGGCACCCGGCTGGTGTCAATAGTCGTCTCCATTTCGCCAAGTTCACGCAACTCCCTTATAATAAGGAGAGGCTCATTGGCATGCCGGTACATTGCTTCTTTGGGGGTAAATTCAATGCGGAAATGCTGCATACCATTCCCAGCGCTACTGCCACTGTCATCAGAGCCGCCATTACCGCCACCGCTATTTTCAGTGCTGTTAGCATCGCTTGAATCAAGCATATCCCATGTACCACCAGCGTCTTCATTGCTGCTGGCTGCACCAGAGGCCACGTCAGCGGCGGCTGTCGTACCACCACCATCACTCAGGAACGCGCTGATATCTTCGAGAACATCTTGGCCAAAATCCTCAGCCGGTGCATCCCCGCTTTGCGCAAAACCAACTAAGTCGGCAACGACATCGAACCCTCTGAACAGAGTTTCGACCAGTTTTTCATTAACCTCAAGTCGGCCTTCGCGCAGCTCGTCCAGCAGGTTCTCAAATTTATGGGTGAAGGCGACCATTCGGTCAAAAGAGAAAGCGCCCGCACCTGCTTTCATGGAATGTACGGCACGGAAAATTGCATGCAAAGTGTCACTTTCATAGGAGCCGGACTCTAAGTCCGCTAGGGACTGTTCCGTGCTCGCAAGCAATTCATTACATTCTTCAAAGAAAGTGACTTTGAACTGTGCAAAAGGGTCGTCTGTTGCTGATGGCAGCATAATGTTCCCACCTGGAAAATATTCTCAAAAGGAACTCAGAACTTTGAAACTGTTGGCACTGGCACTGACGGTGCTATAACTCGACACTAAAATTTCGAAACCTATTTACAGCTGGTTTCACAGCTTGGAAATTCGTAAGAAAAAGCTACATAACCTTTTCCGGACGTACAATTAGCTCTTTGAAACACCGCGAAGAGCTTTGGATTATAGGGGCATAAGCTGCCCGGCCTGACACGTTAGGCGCACACTTTGCCCACGACTTTTAATAGCTTTTCAGGGACAAAGGGTTTTACTATCCAGCCAGTTGCTCCGGCTGCCCTACCTTGTTGTTTTAAGTCATCGTCTGACTCTGTCGTTAAAATGAGGATAGGGGTGGCACGAAACCGAGGGTCTTCCCGCAGTTTCTCAACTAGCTCAATGCCGTTCATATTGGGCATATTGACATCAGTTATCACTAAATCGACGGTCTCATTTGACACCGCATTAAGTGCATTTATACCGTCATCAGCTAGCAGCACTTCATATCCCGCCCCTTTTAGGGTGAAGGAAACCATGTCCCGCATCGTTTTTGAATCATCAACTGCCAGAATTCGTTTAGCCATCAGGATGCTCTCCAACTTTGGAAATGATCGTTAAGCCCTAATGCCTCTAACGCATCATTCAGATATTGACTTGAATTAATAATTTGGAATGGTTGTTCGGCTTCCTTGAACGCAGTTCCTGCCGCGAAAAGCACTTCAATACAGGGTGTCGAAATGCGCTCAACTTCACTTCCGTCCACCACGAGGCCCACCTCTTGATGAAGATAGTCAACGAGCTTTTCTTTCAGAGCTTCTGCCGCCAACAAGTCAAGCTCCGGCGGGAGCCCATATTTTTGTTGTGATACTGTTTGCCCTTTGGACATAACGCAGTTCGCCTTTGCATAAAAAGTATCCGAATTTATTCTCAGACAGGGGCTAGTCTAAGCGCAATATATTAAGCGAGTTTTAACGGCGTTAGAGTTATCTTGTACTTAGTCAAAATTTGAATAAAATTTGAAAAATCCATAGGGCAATAACAGGCTATCTTATTGTTTTAATTGAATTTTTATAGGTCAATCAACATTTATGGTTAACGGGTTAGTAACCATTTTTTTCCCCATTTTGGGGTGTATCTGCAATTCTCAGTGCGGAAAAAAACGATTCAAAACACGATAAATCACAGTGCAATTTTCTAACGTTAAGGTTGGCTTTTAAAAAGGCTATTCGGGCAAACTGCAAACCCTGCCTTACTTATGGTCCACCGCTTACAACACCCAAAAGCGAGTAGCGGGCGTTATTAGGACCCTAAGCTCATAAACTATATTGCCGTTCGGAAAAAAACTTGGATAATACATCTTTAAAATAATGGCTTTGATAATTTTAATAGGGCCTCAGCAATTTTAAAATGAAGACGAGCCGTCATCAACGCTGCCAGCCTCTTGCGGCTCGGCAACAGTGTCTTCAACTTCGGCTTCTTCTGCCTCCCCCGCTGTTTTCTTTTCGGCTTCTTCTGCCTTTTCAGCCTTTTCTTTTTCTTTTGCTGCCTTTTTATCAGCAACCGCTTGGCGGATTTCAGCCTGTTTTTCCGCTTCCAGAGCTTTACGTTCGTCTTCCAGAGCTTGCCAAATCTGAATTTTCTCCTCTAGGTAGGTGATCAGTCCTGGCTGCTTTTCTGCATATGATTTTGCTTTTTCTGCTTTCGTAATCGCTGAAATTATCAACCCTCTCTCAGCCAGCACTTCGCTGTGGTCTGCCAAAATAATCGCTGATCGCGGGAAAACGGCCTCAGCTTTTGCCAGATATCTTACTGCTTTATCAAACTGGCCGAGCTCAAGATACGTGCGCCCAATCATGCCGTGCACATGAGCATCATTTGGGCTAACTGTCAGCACCCGCTCTAAATCAGGCAACGCTTTTTCAAACTGCCGGCTGACTACGTAGGCAAAACCACGGTTCTTCAAGGCAGATATATAGTCAGTGTTCACAGCCAGTGCTTGGTCATAAAATACAATTGATTCTTCAATATTGCCTTCACGGAAACTGATAGCCCCGCGTAAGTTATGGGCTATCGCTTGATCCGGTGAAATTTTGACTATTTCAGCAAGGGTAACTTTAGCGCCCTTGAGGTCACCACCTTCCATCTGCAAATTGGCGAGCAAAGTCAGGCTCGTGAAGTCGGAGGTGTCATCGCCATACATAGCTTTAAGCTGCGCAACAGCGCGCTCTAGGTCTCCGGTCATGAACCGTGTGAGTGCCAAACGCTGCCCAATAGACTGCAACAACTCTGGGTCCGCGCTCCCGCTTTCTTCAGCCAAAGTGTGAGCCCGTGCAATATAGTCCCGCGCCTTTAACATGTCACCGTACAGCCCGGCTGCAGACGCAGCCTGCAACAGCGCTTCCCAGTCTTCACTGTCCTCAGCGATTAGAGGTTCCAATGTCGAGAGCGCTTTTACAGGTTCACTGCGCCGGGTTTGACTTTCAGCTAGGGCCAACCGCGTAATTCTATCGGCTGGCACCAAGTCTAAAAAGCGCTTTAAATACGGCGCGGCTTTGGTGAATTTTTCCAATTTGAAAGCGACATGGCCATAAACACGCGCCGCAGGAGGGAATTCTCTGGTCAGGTCACCCACCCTAAGCAACACGTCTTCAGCTTCGCTTGTTTTGCCTTCCGTCGCCAATATGAGCGCAGTATAATATTTGGCCATGGCATTATCTGGGGAAATACCATAGACAAAATCAAGATGACCTTGCGCCTTCTCTATCTCGTCCTTGTCTATGTAAATGCCTGCTAGCTCTAGGTTTGCCAATATATGAGCGGGATGAAGCTCAATAGCTTTACTCAGGTGTATGATGGCTTCGTCAGTCCGCAGTTGATACCGCGCCGCCGTACCGCGCACATAGCGCACAATTGGATCATCTTCCACGAATGCAGATGCGAGTTCTGCCTGCTTTTCAGCCTCTGCCAAATTTCCCAAGTTCAATTCAAGCAACGCTAAACCGAGATACCCTTTAAAATTCTCTGGCTGGTCAGCAATAGCTGTGATGAAAAAGTCTCGCGCGATTTCTGCATCGTTTAGCTCGCGGTGAATATCCCCCCGAAGCAAAAGCGCATCATACGCATCATTACCAACAAGAACTGTAGAGCCAATTGCTTCAAGCGCGCGAATAAACTCTCGTTGAATAACAAACGCCCGAGCGAGCCTAAGTGCGGTCTCATTATCCTCTGCCCCAAACTCTTTGGCTTTACCCACGGCAACTTCAGCCGCCACGCCTTTAAACTGCAGAATATACATATCTGCCTGTAAAAGATGATCTGTTTTATCGGAAATCCCAAGCCGGTATTGGGCCCGAATTATTTCCTCAACTTTAGGAAAGTCCCCGGCATCAAACAAAGCTTTTACTGCAGCATCATCAAATAAAGCGTAATCTGGCTTTTTCTCTGTGCCTTCGGGCTCAGAACCACAAGAAACCAACACCAAACTCAAAATGGCGACTGTTGCATTACGCATGTTCATTCTTCGAAGCTCCAAGACAGATATTTCCTAAATACATTTAGACACATTTTCGAAAATTCACAAATACTTAACCTTTGACTACAACCAAAACTGTCAACAGGCGCCCTATGAGGCGAGTGATAATCACAAATGTAGAAATTACTTATTGCAAATCGCATGCAATACCAAATTAAAATTCTTGTAAAAGTCTGGCTTTTCTGCTAATCGGAGCTCATGTGAATGGTAACTTATACGCATAGTGACATTTATAAATTTGGGCTACCGATATGTTTCGGCAGCCTTTTATTTTAAAACTAACGCTGTAGACGCTTGTTTTAAATAGTGAATACTTTGAGAGACCTTGATATGAATTTATTTAAACGCGCTATACTGCCTGCTGTACTTGCTGCTTCATTTATGAGCAGTGCTGCAAACGCGACATACGGCAGCGGGTATTACGTTGATGTACTTGCAGACGCCGGTTCATACAGCCCTGTCGTAGCCGGCGATAATTTTCAGGTAGATGCATGTTCTTCAACAGTACACCATTATCAAAAATATAGCGGGCAACCTTGGCAGCCAAGCTTTGGTATTTGCGCTTTTTCAACAGCAGCCCTAAGTAACTTCACACTAATCTGGACTGCTCAGTTGGGCGCCAGCATCACGACGCTGGGCACCTATACCGGCGCTAACGCAATTAACGGATTAACTGCAACTTTTGCAACAGGCGCTGGCAGCTTTTTTGCCTCAGCCGGTAATTATATCATTGGTCTGTATTTTGAAATAAACCCCTCAAATCAAAATACGCACCTCGATCTGCCCGGCACCTATGATTATGGTGTTGCAGGTTCTGACTATTATACCGGTTCTGACCGCTATACACACTCCAATGGCGGCACCGCAAATAACGATTACAACGAAAGCAGTTTCACAGTAACAGCAGCTCCGGTACCTGAACCTGCAGCTATTTTACTACTGCTACCGGCCTTTGCATTTATTGCACGCCGACAACGCCGTAGACGCGTAGCCATTTCAGCTGCCTAATAGCCAGGACAATCTCCAGGTAAAGCTAAAGTCACTCTCCGGCTGATTAGCACAAAAACACAAGAGACATAAAAAAAGCGAGGTTTAAACCTCGCTTTTTTTATTCTGTTTTCATCCTGTACTGAAAATGAGCAGCGTCAGCTTTCGTTCATAATCTGCCCACGAGCTTGATCCATAAATTCTTGCAGCCGCTTCTCTATACGGTGGTCAGATAAATCAACTTCTTTGGCTTCAAGGTCAGCATGTACTTTGCGCAGAACATCGCCGTCACCTTCTTCTTCCAAGTCGGCAGTGACAACCGTACCTGCATACTCTTTTACAGCATTACCAGACAGGCCCAAAAGCTCAGTCGCTAACCACTCACCAAACAGCCTGTTCCGGCGTGCACGCACTTTAAAAATGAGCTCTGCATCATGAGCAAATTTGTCTTCAAAAACTTTTTCGCGGTCGTTAAATGTTGTCATAGATATTTTCCTTATTGTCCGATTCTTTAAGGACTTGGTAATTTGGCATGGTCGTTTCAAGCGACTTCGCCAAATTAATAGTGCGTTTTCCGGGCTTTGCCAGTTCTTTCATTAATTTTTTACAGAAATATTGTTCCGCACAGACAGTTCGGCTATGTTCGCGCCAAATTCACCCAACGTTTTCCTCTAATTATGATGAAGAGGCACGAATGTCCCGCCGCATTAAACTCTACGAAGGTAAAGCTAAGGTCCTTTTTGAAGGCCCTGAAGCTGGTACGATTATACAGTATTTTAAAGATGATGCCACTGCGTTTAACGCGCAGAAAAAAGGCACGCTTTCAGGTAAAGGTGTAATCAATAATATAATCTCTGAGCATATTCTCAAAGCGCTCGGTGATATAGGAATTCCCACACATTTCATCGAGCGCCTTTCCATGCGCGAGCAGCTGATTAAAGCTGTTGAGATTATTCCGGTGGAAGTGATCATTCGCAATGTGGCTGCAGGCAGTATATGCAAACGCCTCGGTATTGAGGAAGGCACACAGTTGCCCAACCCACTTGTGGAATATTGTTATAAGTCAGATGAACTCGGTGATCCCGTCATTGCTGAAGAACATATTCTTACTTTCGGTTGGGCAGATGCGCTTGAGCTCGAAGAACTCACCTTTTACGCCCTGCGTATCAATGATTTTCTTTCCGGTATGTTTGCTGGTGTCGGTATCAAGCTTGTGGATTTCAAGCTCGAATTTGGCCGCTACTATGAAGACGACACTTGCACTGTCATCCTCGCAGATGAAATTAGCCCGGATGGTTGCCGCCTCTGGGATATAAAAACGGGCAAAAAGCTCGATAAAGACCGCTTCCGCCGCGACCTTGGCGGTGAAATGGAAGCGTATCAGGAAGTCGCACGTCGGCTCGGCATTTTGCCAAGCGCGGACGTCACGGAAATTGCCGATCATATTAAGAAGGAAGGCTAGCCCACCATGAAAGCCCGCATCCACGTAACATTGAAGAACGGGGTGCTTGACCCCCAAGGCAAAGCTATCGAGCACGCACTCGGTAACATGGGTTTTGACGGTGTTAATGAAGCCCGTCAAGGCAAATACATTGAGCTAGACTTAGCCGAGACAGACAGAGAAAAAGCTCAGGCGAAGGTGGACGAAATGTGCCGAAAGCTGATCGCTAATACTGTCATTGAAAACTACAGCATCGAGCTGGAGTAGCGGCTATGAAATCTGCAGTCATTGTATTCCCGGGATCGAACTGTGACCGGGATATGGCTGTTGCCCTTGAAAAAATCACGGGCAACAAACCGCAAATGGTCTGGCATCAAGAGTATGATTTCGACACTGTCGATTTCATTGCCCTGCCCGGCGGCTTTTCATACGGCGACTATTTGCGCTGCGGCGCTATGTCTGCCCGTAGTCATATTATGAAAGAAATTATGAAGCGTGCCAACGACGGCGTACCAACCTTCGGTGTGTGTAACGGCTTTCAAGTTCTAACGGAAACAGGTATTTTACCCGGCGCATTAATGCGCAACGCTGGTATGCATTTTGTCTGTAAAGACGTTACGCTAAAAGTTGAGACAACAGACAGTGTGTTCACGAGCGCCTTCACACAGGGGCAGGAAATCACCATTCCAGTGGCCCATCATGATGGCAATTTTTTCGCCGATGACGAAACTCTGAACCGGCTTGAAGGCGAAGGCCAAGTTGCTTTTACCTATGCAGAAGACATCAATGGCTCTCAGCGCAGCATTGCAGGCGTGCTGAACGCTAAAGGCAATGTACTGGGCATGATGCCACACCCAGAGCGCATGATCGAGCCTGCGCTTGGCGGTACTGATGGTCGTATCCTTTTTGAATCTGTACTCAACAGCCTTGGTTAGGGAGTGAATATTATGCAAGACGTTAAAATCACGCCCGAAGTTGTTAAAGAACACGGGCTTACACCAGAAGAATATGAGCGCATCGTTGCCGCCATGGGCCGCGAGCCTAACATCACAGAACTGGGTATCTACTCCGTCATGTGGTCAGAGCATTGCTCGTATAAATCCTCCCGCTTTCACCT
>JAESTR010000055.1 GCA_016763495.1 Kordiimonadaceae bacterium | reverse complement strand
TAGGCGTTCTTCGAACCAACCAAGTGCTTTATTTTCGGGTTTTACAGCTTCCCATTCAGCCATGATCGTTCCCCTTACCCTATCTTAATCAGTGTATCACTAAGGAAAGTATAGTCCGGAATCTCCAAGTTGCGAGGAGCCGGGCCTTTCCTGATACGGCCTGAGGTATCATAGTGCGAGCCGTGGCAAGGGCAGAACCACCCGCCAAACTCGCCTTTATCATCACCAGACTTGGACCCAAGAGGCACACAGCCAAGGTGGGTACATGTACCAATAAGGATAAGCCAGGCTTCTTTACCTGCTGTGATACGCTCATCATCTGTTTCTTTATGAACTAGTGATGTGACATCCACTTTACGAGCATCTGCAATTTCAGCAGCTGTCCGGTGGCGAATGAAAATTGGCTTACCGCGCCACTTCACCACAATAGCTTCGCCCTCAGCAATGCTGCTGATGTCGATTTCAACTGTGGAAAGGGCAAGCGTGTCAGCCGCCGGGTTCATTTGGTGAACAAATGGCCACATAGCCATTATTGTCCCTATACCGGCACCGCCGGCTGCAGCGATATGAAGAAAGTCACGCCTTGTGGCTTCTTCACCGTCATGTGTATCTTTGATAGCGCTCATTAAATTTTTCCTGACAGGAACCTATATATTTAGGTCAACAGTCCTACATCTGCTCGCCCATATACTAGATGTCTTGGCGTTCAGAACGAATGCGTCACGAAGTCGCATCATTCAAACAACCAACCAATCCCAACCACTTAGCACCTTTCGGTCCCGAAGCGATAAGGTTTGGTTTAGTCGCCGAAGGCCCAAGAGGCAAGTCTTTATGCGCGTTAGATTAAAATAAATGGGTTAATTTTTTATAGTACTTACGCTTGCCATTGAATCACTGGGTTGAAGACTATAGGGTCCGCGCCATGGATATAGCTCTTTACCAACCCGATCAGCCACCGAATACCGGCACATTGTTACGGCTTGGCGCCTGCATGAAAACCCCTGTTCATGTGATTGAACCCTGCGGTTTCCCTTTCTCTAAACGTGCCCTACGGCGCTACGCGATGGACTATGCCGACTTTGTTGAGTTGCATCACCATCTAGACTGGACAGCCTTTATGGAATGGGTAAAAACCCGAGAACGCAGACTAATATTGTTATCAACCAAAGCTGCGATTCCTTACACTGAATTTGAATTTCGGCCGAGCGACATACTGCTTGTTGGTAGCGAATCTAGTGGTGCGCCGCAAACCGTGCATGATACAGCCGACGCCTGCGTCACTGTGCCTATGTCAAAAGATGTACGATCGCTTAATGTTGCGGTATCTATGGCCATGGTGCTGGGCGAAGGCTTACGACAAACTTCTGGATGGCCCGCAGATTGAGCCAGAAAAATACGGATAACGAATTTTTAAGATTCTTACTCGATTTTAATACTATAGCGACAGAGGAATATCCCCTTGAATAGTGCCGACAAAAATATTGAAGACAAAAAAACAAAAGCAGCAGCTTGGTTCAAAGACCTCCGGGATCAAATCTGTGACAGCTTTGAAGCTATAGAAGATGACAATGAAGGCCCTATGGCTGGCCGCGAAGCCGGGCGTTTTGTTCGCACGACCTGGGACCGAGAGAACCAAGACGATGGCGGCGAAGGCGGGGGCGGCGAAGGCGGGGGCGGCACAATGTCTGTTATGCGCGGTGGTCGTGTGTTTGAAAAAGTTGGCGTGAACATCTCAAGGGTGCACGGCACATTTACCGAAGAATTCAGGAAAAACATCCCGGGTGCCGATGAAGATCCTCGTTTTTCCGCCATGGGCATTTCTCTTGTCGCGCATATGAACAGCCCCAAGGTACCAGCTGTGCACATGAACACGCGCTTCATCGTCACAACCAAAGCTTGGTTTGGTGGGGGTGGAGACCTAAATGCCCCGTTGCCGACCGATGAAGATACAGCACAATTCCATTCGGCGTTCCAAGAATGCTGCGACCGGCATGACCCAGACTATTACACAAAGTTCAAAAAATGGTGCGACGAGTATTTCTATATTAAACATCGCAACCGGGCGCGCGGCCAAGGTGGTATATTTTATGATCAGCTCAACACAGGCGACTGGGACGCTGATTTTGCCTTCACCCAAGATGTTGGCCGTACATTTAATGAGGTATACCCCGCGCTTGTGCGCCAGCATATGAACAAAAGCTGGACACCTGAGGAGCGCGAGACGCAGCTAGAATATCGTGGTTATTATGCCGAATTTAACCTTGTGTATGACAGAGGCACGACATTCGGCTTAAAAACAGGCGGCAATGTCGATGCTATTTTAATGTCGCTACCGCCTGAGGCCAAATGGCCTTAACTAGCGCAGGCGACCAAACCTAATGATCGCCGACATTGCCTTATATAGCGGCCTATTTGGGAATGCCTTCATTGCAGCTACATTGCTTCCCGCTTTTTCTGAAATTGCACTGGCGGCACTGCTGCAATCTAATACTGGGGCGCCATTCTTACTTTTTATAGCTGCGACAACAGGGAATATTGCAGGTGCAATCGTTAACTGGTGGCTGGGTAAAGGCATCGCCCGATTTCAACACAAACGCTGGTTTCCCTTCAAAGAAACCGCCGTTGAAGCCGCAAAACGGCACTTCAACCGGTTTGGAAAATGGTCGCTTCTTATGGCGTGGCTACCTATTGTTGGTGACCCACTCACACTGGTGGCTGGTGTTTTAAAAACACCTTTCCCGATTTTTCTATTGCTGGTCAGCATTGGCAAAGCTATGCGTTACGGTATGATAATTGGCGCTTTCTATTATATTGGGTGAATAGACAAAAACACGCTGCCGCAATATTGCCCCTATTGGGCGTGAATAGTGAGGCGAATTCTGATTAAGGGGCAAGCTATGTTAAAAAAATCATTGTCAGTGTTGGTATTACTCGGATTAATGCTAAGCGGCACAGCAGCTTATGCAGATAAAGCTGAAAAGAAACGCCAGAAAATCCAGGATACCCGCCATGAGGTTCTTGTAGAGCTGTTTGAAACACGGCCTCAAGCAAAAGCAGAAATGAAAGATGCCGAGGGCTATGCTGTATTTTCAAACACGGGCATTCATTTTTTGCTCATCGGCGCCGGTGGTGGCCGCGGGGTGGTGCATGACAACGCAAGTGACATCGACACCTACATGAAAATGGCCACACTAGGTGTCGGTGTAGGTTTTGGCATAAAAGACTTTAAAGCCGTGTTTATTTTCCATGACCGCAAGTCACTGGATAGTTTCACTAACAAAGGCTGGGATTTCTCTGGCGAAGTCGATGCTGCTGCTCGCTCGCAAGATGGCGGCGGTGAAATTGGTGAAGCAGCCTCCTTCCGCAAAAAAGTCAGCGTTTACCAGTTCACAAAAGCGGGGCTCATTTTGCAAGCGTCGTTGCACGGCACCAAATATTGGAAAGACAAAAAACTCAACGGGTCATAGTCATTAGCAATTGCTGTTTGCTGAGCGAAAAATCGCTTTCAACCCATCCGCCTTCAAGCTTCTTCAACGCCGCACCCATTCCCGGCCCAGCGCTGTGCCCCAGCGCCAGCAGATCTTTGCCTTGAATAGGAAATTGCGGCACGGTCCAATCAGCTATCACGCCAAGCAAAGAGTGCGCCTTGTCTCCGCCATTCCAAATTGCGGCGACATGAGCGGCCTTTCCTCCAAATTTGTATATATAGCGGCGCCTTAAGGCATCAGTGTCGGGGAACGCGTACGCCAGTGCTGTCTCAATTCCCTTCAAGAATTTGTATTCTTTACCTGAAAGCTTCAACCAGTTTGCCAGCACCTTAGCCTCCAGAATTGGTTGAAAAAGAAGATACAGGCGCAGTAAGGGCTTGCTGTTCTGCCCCAAGCTCTTTTCTGACCCCATAAAGCTTTTCAAGGATTTACCAGTAATACCGCCATGTCCCAGTGCCGGAAAAATTCCAATTTCCACCATTGTATCTATGGTTTCAAAAGGGTCTTTCGCTGACAGCAACTTCAACAACTCCGTGCGAATTCGCTCTACAGATAAGTCCTGCAGCATATGCACGTTACGTTGACATGCATGTAAGCCTGTCGCATCAATAGCGCCTTTACCGTACAAAGCATAAAACCGGAAAAACCGCATGATGCGCAGTCCGTCTTCCACTATCCTCTCACCCGCATCGCCAATAAACTTCACAAACCCTGCCGCAAGGTCGGTCTGCCCGTCGAAGGGGTCAAACAACATGCCGTCCGCAGACGCATATATTGCATTGAGGGTAAAATCTCTGCGCTTGGCATCTTCAATCCAGCTCGCGGTGAAAGCCACTTCGGCATGCCTGCCGTCTGTTTCCACATCCACACGCAAAGTCGTGATTTCTATTGAAGCGCCGTCGCAAACAGCTGTAACAGTGCCGTGCTTCAAGCCTGTTGGAATGACCCGTATGCCAGCTTTCTCCAGCAAGCGCATTGTGTCCTGAGGTTTATGCAGGGTGGCCGCGTCAATATCTGTGACTGGCAAGCCGAGTAAGGTGTCACGTACTGCTCCGCCCACAAAGCGCACAGTATCTGTGCCCAATGCCGCAATAATTTCCTGCGTAAAAGGTGCATGAAGCCAGTCTGGGTTGATCTTAATCATAGTGTACTAGTCAGTTATCTTCGCTAGCTGGGGTAGCGCCTGTTTCCAAGCCTTTTTCAGGCCGTGGTGCCATATGCCCAGGTATTACTTTGCCATTTTCCACACGAGCAGGCACATATACACCTTCAGTAACAGCATCATCTTCCAAAAGCTTCAGACTAAAGCCTACTCCTACCATTGAAATAAGCGCTACGATCAACCAGCCACGCATCGCTTTGCTTTCGCTTTCAGGCACTTCACCACTAGCAGCACTTTTCATACGCCACCGGACCCAGAAAAGCAGCATGATAATCGGCAAAATAACCAGTAACAGCCTTAGTAAAATAACCATCAGCTCGCCTCCCTCGCATTTTCCATAACATCACACAGATTAACTAACATAGCCGCAGTTGCCCCCCAAACCCTATAGCCACCATAGGGCATTGAGTAATAATGGCGCAGCACACCTTGCCACATAGCACTTTCCTTTGTGTGGTTGTTACGGTCTAGGAAGAAATCGAGCGGTACTTCAAAAGCCGCTGCAACTTCATCTTCTTGCAACGTGAGTTTAAACCCGGGGCGAACGAGGCCAACCACAGGCTTTATTTCAAACCCAGTGCCTGTAATATAATCGTCAAGAAACCCTGCAATTTCAATATAACTGCGATCAAGGCCAATCTCTTCTTCGGTTTCCCGCAGAGCCGTAGCAATGGAATTCTCATCATCGGGGTCTACGGCACCGCCAGGAAAGCTCACTTGGCCCGGATGTTTGGTTAAATGATCTGTACGCTTGGTAAGCAATATAGTCGGGCCTGTAGGATGATCTATAATTGGCACAAGAACTGCTGCCGGCCTTAAGGTTTTTCCCTTAAATTCTTCCAGCTTCTCATCCAGATTAAGGTCATAATCACTTCGCCTGCCACGTACCGCAGGGTTGCCTTCCTTAAAGGCTGCTTCGAGCCAACTTTTCATTCAGCACTGCTCCAACTACCCAATGAAAATACCTTACCGTCACTTTCGATTGCTAACGACATAGCGCCATCTGTTTCAGTTTGCACAGCACGCTCTACAAGCTCATAAAAAACAGGCCTCGCGATTAGAGCTTCTAAGTTACCGCGCACCGTCACATAAGGCCTTGGTTCCTCTGTATCTGGGTCAATGTCCACACGGATAGGGTTCCCCTCACCAGCGACCACTTTGTCCCCAACATTCGTTGTGAAGGTTATAAGCTGTTGGCCGCCGTCCTGCAGTATTTCCATTTGATTCGCAATAAAGGGCGCATCGTCAACTGTAATGCCAATTTTTTCTACAGGCGTGACTAGGTATGTTTTACCATCATCATCTTTGCGCAGCACTGTTGAAAATAGGCGCACCATGCGTTCACGCGCTATAGGGGTTCCCATATAAAACCATGTGCCATCCACCGCGATGCGCATATCAATATCACCGCAAAAGTCAGGATTCCATTTATCAACAGGAGGAAATTTCTGACCCGAAATTTCCTTTAGTAACTTTTCCAAATTGAAACTGGATTGCGCATCTGCTGCCATATAATACTCCTTGCATATATTATATGGCTTTTATGATTAAGATGAAAAGCTTTCTATTTGAAATGATGGGGTTATTTCTTGTAACGGCTTAAAAGGTCGAGGAGCAGCACGGCAGACAAGCTAGGGCCAACCCGGCAACAAATCCCCGTGCGGGATTGATTGTGCTTCCCCTACTTTCCCTGCATTTCCCATTTGACGAGGCATTCGCAGCAATAACCGTTCTGCAACCTTATCGCCTAGCATGCGGATACTATTTGGCATAGCAGGTACAAAGCCAAATCTGCCATAATAGCTTTCGTCCCCAACAAGCAGAATATTATTCATGCCCATATTCGCTGCAGACTTAAGGCTATGCTCAATCAGTTGTTTACCAACGCCTTGGCCATGCAGTTCCGGCTTTACCGCCAAAGGCCCCAGCAGCAAGAACCGGCTAATCGCACCTTTTGAGCCAGCTATATGTGTTTTACTGAACCGAATGCTTGCAACCAATTCGTCACCAAATCGAACCAACACTGAAAGCTCAGGCAGTGGGGGGTTATTTTCCCGCAAAGCGTACGAGGATTTACTGAGCCTATCAGGGCCAAAAACAGTATCAAGGAGAGTTTCAATGTCAGCCGCATCTGTCGGCTGCTCAAGTTCAAAGCAGAGCATCACTAGTATTCCAAATCAATGGCCCTTAATTTCTTGAAAGGGCCGGTCGCAACAAAAGGCAATAAGAAACGGGGCTCTTATCGTCGTCGCAGTCGGCAAGGCCGATTGATATGGTTACTTTTCAACATAATATATGTACTTGTTAGCGTGTGTTTCGGCGGAAACCTACGTGCCGCCCAAACAAATAGCCAGCAATATTTCAAACCATAAACAGATTGCCGATAAGCTGAGGCCAATACTCTGTGAATAATTTGCAATATTCTGTACCATTTGGATCATGCCCCTGCCATATGCTAGGTAGGTGTCAACTTTATTGTATTTCCGTTAAGGCCCAACAATGCAGACCATTGCAGTATTTGATCTTCTCAGCCATGCCACAATGCACCTCCCTTTCAATGCAGGCTATATTAAGGTCCTGCTAGCAGCGTTCCCCGATGATGAAATTATACTCTTTGCGGACGCAGATCACTGCGAAAACCTGAAACTAGAATTAGCTGGGGAAAATCGAGTAAAATTCACGCCACAAGCAGGAATAGCCACCGGCCAAGAAAATTTGCATAGCCCCATTACTGGTACAAAGGCTGCTAAACGTTGTTTTGATAGTGTTACAAAACAGCTTGGGAAAAAGAAACTCAGACTAGCAGCTATGTCTGGCGCTGACAGCAACCTTTTAAGAGTGTTTCGGTCGAAGTGGGGTAAATTTCGAGCTCTCCATTACATTATATACTACACAATCACCTAGCAGCGTCGTTTGGTTGGCGGTCTCGGAACCCTTACTATCGCTGGTTTGATTTTGTTGCTGAATTTAAGCGAGGGCTGCCAAAACACCAATATTGGGTAGCACTGGAAAAAGGCATCCAAAAAGCTGTTGTGGACTTTGCATCCGCACTTAAAGACAAGGTAATCGCCCTGCCACACCCGATCACTTATACTTCAATAGCGTCCACTCCATCCGATACTGACCCAAACAGAGCGCTTCGGATTGCATTCGTTGGCCATTGCAGTGCGGACAAAGGGTTTGACCTATTTATCGAGCTAGCTAACGAGTTCGCAGGCCCAGACCTCGAATTTTGGGCGATCGGGCGAGAGAGCGAAGCCCTTCCGGAGCAGGCGCTCGAGAAGTTAACTCACCGACCGACCAAAGGATATTTGTCTTCCGAAGAGTATTATGAGGCTTTGGCCGGGACTGATATAGTGCTCTTACCCCTTGCTGAACAGTATAGATATGTTGCAAGCGGTAGTGTGTTAGATGCTATTTCCGCACTGAAACCCATCATAACAATCGAGAATTCTACGTACCGAGCCATCGCAGATGAATATGGCAGTTTTGGCCCAATGCTGGAAAACCGAGGAGCCATTCATGCCCTTTTCGCCTCTCTCGATGAAGAGCGATTCCTCCCCCAAAAAGAAATGTGGCTAAAAGCACTCTTGGCTATTCGGTCCGCCAGAGCACCTGAGAAGTTAGCCATTAAGTATGCCAAAGCTGTGCTTACTAGCAGGTAACCATCAGCCAATGCACTCAAAGAAAAACCCCCGAACCGTTAAGGCCGGGGGTTTCTTTTCATTCAGTTGAATGAACGGTTTGGTAAGCGTGGCTTAGAAGCCCATACCGCCGCCCATGCCGCCCATACCTCCCATATCAGGCATAGCAGGCATGCCAGACTTGTCGTCCGGCAGATCAGCAACCATGGCTTC
>JAESTR010000054.1 GCA_016763495.1 Kordiimonadaceae bacterium | reverse complement strand
TCTTTAGCGCGCCGCATGGCGATAAAGACCGGCCTGGATGAACGTGAAATTTTCGCAAAGCTGTTAGAGCGCGAACGTTTAGGCAGCACAGGGGTGGGCAAAGGCGTCGCCATTCCTCATGCCCGCGTTGCAGGACTGAGCCAAGTAACAGGCCTATTTGCAAAATTATCAAACCCAATTGATTTCGATTCGGTTGACGAAAGGCCGATCGACATTGTATTTATGTTGTTAGCGCCTGAAGAAGCAGGGGCTGATCACCTAAAAGCCCTCGCCAGTGTTTCTCGCTTATTACGAGATGACAGTACTTGCAAAAAATTGCGCATGACACCCGACAGCAACGCGCTCTATGCCATGCTCGCGGGACCTTCAAACGCTGCCGCCTAAGTAGAAATAGCCAAATCGCTGACCATTCGCAGCTGACAACAAGTCTATTCAGCTGCGAATTCAACGTTTTTGAAATATAAGCCATCAGGCGGGGCATTCAGCATTAAACGCGCTCTGTTTTTTGCTGCCAAGGCGTCTGCTAAATCAGCCTTGCTCCATTTTCCGGCACCAACCAGCTTCAAGGAGCCGGTGAAAGAACGAATCTGATGCTGCAAGAATGACCGTGCACCTGCTGTTACATGAATTTCTTCGCCCACTTGCGCAACATTCAGATAGTCCACAGTTTTAACTGGGCTTTCAGCTTGGCAATGAACATGGCGAAATGTTGTGAAATCATGCTCACCAACTAAAACTTGAGCAGCCTCGTGCATCGCAGCCACATCCAGCTTAGGCTTCACGCCCCAAACCAAGCCATCCTGAAACGTAAGCGGCGTGCGGCGATTTAAGATTCTGTATACATAATGGCGCTTTGTGGCGCTAAACCGAGCGTGAAAGTCATTGCTTACAGCCTCTGCAGCCAGCACCGTGATCGGATGATCCCCTAAATGATAATTAAAGGCGCCCATCACTGCATCAGCTGTCATCTCGCGCGTAAGGTCCGCATGTGCCACTTGCCCAAGTGCATGCACACCTGTGTCTGTGCGGCCAGAGCACTGCACAGTAAATTTTTTACCTGTGTCAAACTTGGCGAAGGCTTTTTCCATCTCCTGTTGCACAGAGGGCGCATTTTTCTGCCGCTGCCAACCCGCATAGGGCCTGCCATCATATTCAATTATTAATTTAAAGCGCTGCATAGCTAGCCTGCTTTCGATCCTTTAGCGACAGGAAAACCCCGCAGGAAATCTCCACGGTCCGCAGCAGCCTTGCCAGCACGCTGCGCACGGACAATCTGGTACGCGCCCTCACCGCAAGCCACTGTCAACACATCATCAAGCAATAGTCCCACGTCACCAGTATTCTCTGAGATCTCACCCACGAGTATTTTCACCCGCTCGCCGTCAATTTCAGTCCAGGCGCCCGGAAACGGGAACAACCCGCGAACCTGCCTGTCTATTTCATGTGCAGAGCGTGACCATCGATCTTGGCTTCTGACTTTTCAATTTTTTTGGCGTAGGTAACACCTTCTTCAGACTGAGCTTCAGCCACAAAACCACCCTTTTGCAAGCGCTCTAAGGCTGGGCCAACCAGAGCAGCGCCTTGTTCCGCTAACCTCTCATGCATGCTCGCAACAGTATCTGTATTCGCTATTGGTGTTTCGGTACGCGCTATCACAGGCCCGGTATCCAAACCCAGTTCCATTTGCATAATACAAACACCGGTTTTTTCATCCCCTGCCATAATAGCACGGTGTATCGGTGCTGCACCGCGCCACCGCGGCAACAAAGATGCGTGTACATTCACACAGCCAAACTTTGGCGACGAAAGCACTTTTTGCTTCAGAATTTGACCGTACGCCACAACAACAGCCGCATCCAAATTCAGTGCCTCAAAGGCGTGTTGCTCAGTATCTTGCTTCATGGAAACAGGCGTAAAAACCGGTAAACCAAGCTTCTCAGCGGCAATATGAACAGCGCTTTTTCGATCTTTTTTACCCCGCCCCGCAGGTCTAGGCGGCTGGCTGTAAACCGCAACAATCTCATGGCCAGCGGCAACAAGAGCCTGCAAAGTTGGCACTGCAAAATCTGGTGTTCCCATAAATGCAAGACGCACGCGCTTATCCTTTAACTACGGTTATTTAAGTGGTGTGCCTTAAAGGACTACCGTTTCTTTATCAGCTTTTTGTACTTTTTTAATGATCATATTGCGTTTAAGCCGCGACAAATAATCAAGGAATACAATGCCGTCCAGATGGTCAATTTCATGTTGGATACAAGTAGCCATCAGGCCATCCATCTTTTGTTCTTGTTGTTTGCCGTCATAGTCAAAGTATTTAACTTTAACCGAGGCTGGGCGCTCTACTTCAGCATAATGGTCCGGCACCGACAAGCAGCCTTCGTTATAAATGTTGAATTCTGGTGATTCCCACGTAACTTCAGGATTTACGAAAAACAGTGGCTGACGAACCTCTTCATCACCCTCTATGTCCAAAACAATCACTCGCTTGGCAACACCAATTTGAATAGCCGCAAGCCCAATACCTGGCGCTGCATACATGGTTTCAACCATATCATCCATCAGCTTGCGCACAGCGTCATCTACCTGCCCCATAGGGCCAGACACCGTTTTCAATAACGGGTCAGGGACATTGATTATAGTCAGTTTCGCCATGGTGGCTCCATACAAACGTTATTCGTCGAGCGCCTTACCTATGTATGCAAACGGCTTAGGTCAAGGATTTTAAAACTCCGAGACAGGCGCATCAAGCGTGTATTCACCTTTTTGGTCTTCGATTTCAATAAGCCATATATCGCTATCAAACTGACGCTTTTTCAAGAGTAGCATGTCGGCATCCCGTTCAGCATCTGCACTGAATGCCCCTAAAGGCCGCCACATTTTATTGCCGTCAAAATCCAGCGCTTGTTCATAAAGGCAAATACCATCTCTAAACCGGTTTACTTTCAGCAGCACACCACCACGGTCAGCGTCACCTTTAGCAACTACAAATGCAGGCATATCCGCGCCAAAACAGGTGCGGACATGCGCTTCTACCCAGAAACTTGTATTTAATCTAGCAATCACGGACAATTCTCATATGACCCGTATGAGGACTATTCGACCTTCGCGTCAAGGCCCAAGACGTGCAAACGGTCTTCGAACATCTTTTTGATGGTGCTGGAAGGTACATTAAAATCAAGCCCCATGGCTTCATCGTCTACCCAGACAACAGTTGCACTTAGCTCGCCGCGACCCTGAATAGCCAAAATCACATCAGTGCCGTCTCGAATAGGCAGGTCAACGCGCACACGCGCACCACCCAAGGATAAGTTCCATATTTGGCAAGAAATAGTATGTCGGCCGACAAGAAGCTTAGCTGGCCACAGTACCGAGCGCCGTTGAAACAAGCGACTATTGCTTGTTTGTTGCGGCGCTTCGGGGGGTTTATTCTTCGCGTGTGACATCATTAAGCCTGATAAATTTATCGGAACAACAGCCACTATATCAAACAGGTGTAAAGCAATTGTCACTGAATGCTTCCAATTTTCACTAAAATGCAGGGATGGTCATCACTACGCCCAACCACCCAGCATTGCCGCACTCCCGTGTAATCGCATTTTGCAACAGCATTTTCTTGTTTCCCTCGTGCGCTTTGAGTACCAATAGTATTAGCTGGCATAATCAAAGGCGCATAACACACTGTGGTACACTCAAACGCAAATATACTGATAGTAGAAGACACCCAGCCTCTCGCTCTAACTTACCGCGCATATCTGCAGGAGTTTAATCTACCAACTGTCATCGCCGAAAACGGCAATGACGCCATTGAAGCAATCCGCACAAACAACCCAACTGTCATATTATTAGACTTGGGTTTACCGGACATGGACGGGCTTGATATTCTAAAATTTATCAACGCCAATGACTATGATGCCCGTGTCATAGTCATTACGGCCAATGGGTCTGTGTCCACAGCTGTTGCAGCCATGCGGGAGGGCGCCGCTGACTTTCTGCTCAAGCCCTTCTCTGCTGAACGCATTATTACAACGGTTAAAAACGCTATTGAGATGCACCGCCTCGCCAACTTAGTTGAGCAATTTGAAGAACAAAAAGTAAAACGCTTTGATCGTTTTATTGGCAAAAGCCCCGCGATGCAGGCCGTCTACAGTATGATAGCAGACTGCGCACCTTCAAAAGCCAGTGTATTCATTATGGGGCCATCAGGCACGGGTAAAGAACTGTGCGCGGAAGCTGTGCACCATATGGGACCTCGTAAAAGTAAAAAATTCGTTGCACTCAACTGTGCTGCCATCCCGGAAAACCTCATCGAAAGTGAGATATTTGGCCACAAAAAAGGCGCTTTCACTGGCGCGATTGCAGACCGTGCCGGCGCCGCTGTTAGCGCTGATGGCGGCACACTGTTTCTTGATGAAATCTGCGAAATGCCCATAGACCTGCAGGCAAAGCTTTTACGCTTCATCCAAACAGGGCAAGTGGTACCTGTAGGCAGCAACATTCCTGTTTCTGTGAATGTACGCTTTGTGTGTGCGACCAACCGTATCGCCGCAGAAGAGGTAAGCGCAGGTCGCTTGCGAGAAGACCTATATTACCGCTTGCATGTTATCCCTATTCACCTGCCGCCTCTTAAAGATCGCGGGCAGGATGTCATAGAAATCGCCGAGCATCTCCCGAAACTATATTCAAAAGAAGAAGGCAAAAGCTTCACAGAAATCTCAGCAGATGCCAAAGCACGCCTGCTAGACCATAGCTGGCCGGGCAATGTACGCGAACTCGGCAATGTCATACAAAGCACCATCGTATTAAACAACGGGCCAATTTTAACGGGCCCCATGCTCGCACGCCTGATGGGGCCTATGCGAATGCTCACCAAACAAGAAACAGACACTTATATGAATGCGCCAAGCCCCAGTTTTTCAGTGCATGAAGATGCATTGGACGAACACCGCAATCTGATCGAACCGCTTGAAACGTCAGAGCGCCGCCTCATTGAGCGCGCGATCGCGTTATCGGATGGCAAAGTCAGGAAAGCGGCCAAAAGGCTAGAAGTGGATCCATCTACATTGTACCGAAAAATTAAAGACTGGGCCGGTACCTAAAGCCGTTCACATTTATACGCTTCCCGAATTCACTCACCTAAAAATAAAAGGGCCGCGAAAATCGCAGCCCTTTTTACATTTAGATCTCAGAAATAAGCCAATTACTTAGACTTATCAGCTTTCTGTTTTTTCTCGTCTTGCGCAATAGCGATCGCATTGCTGGCTGCAAGACCTGCAACCGTTACCAAGTCAGACACTGTTGATGTCATGCGGGCAATCTGTACTGATTTTTCCATGCCCAAAAGCATGGGCCCAACAACACGGCCATCCCCTAGTTCAGCAAGAAGCTTGTAGGCAATATTAGCAGAATGCAGCGCAGGCATAATCAAGATATTCGCTGGACCCGAAAGACGCATGAAAGGATATAATTCCATCAAATCTTTATTCAGAGCCACATCTGCCTGCATTTCACCGTCATATTCAAAATCTACCTCACGCTCATCAAGAAGGGCAACCGCCTCTCTGATGTGTTTGGTTTTATCTGATGTCGGGTTACCAAAGTTTGAGAACGACAAAAACGCAACCCGAGGTTCATGGCCAAGACGCTTTACAAAACGCGCAGCATTCTCCGCTATATCAGCCAATTCCTTGGCTGAAGGGCGCTCATTCACTGTTGTATCTGCCAAAAACACAGTGCGACCACGGGTTACAATCATGGAAAGGCCAAAAGGACGCTGTTTAGGCATTGGGTCAAGCACACGCCGCACATGGGTAAGTGCTCGCCAATAATGGCGTGTAACACCTGTCACCATTGCGTCTGCGTCACCCGTTGCCACCATGCAGGCCGCGAACACATTTCTGTCCCGCTTCACCATGCGCTTAATATCCCGCAGCAAGAAACCGCGGCGGTTCAAACGCTCGTAAACATAGTCTACATAGTCACCAACACGCTTGGTATTGGACGCATTTCTGATTTCAAACTCGTTTATATCAGCCCCAAGTTCGCGCATTTTTTCGCGAATCGGCGCTTCATAGCCCACAAGTATTGGTATACCGTACCCAGCAGCCTTAAAACCAATAGCAGCGCGAAGCACTTTTTCTTCTTCCGCTTCAGCAAAAACAACCCGCTGTGGTTTTTTCTTCAGCTCTTCAAACATACCGGAAAGCATGCTTGCCGTTGGATCAAGCCGGGCAGCAAGCTCAAGCTCATACGCCGCCATGTCAGCAATAGGCTTGCGGGCAACACCCGTTTCCATCGCAGCCTTAGCCACTGCCACAGGCAAACGGCAAATCAGGCGTGGGTCAAACGGTGCAGGAATAATATAATCGGGTCCGTAATGAGGTTGCTCGCCGCCGTAGGCCGCCGCAACTTCATCAGGCACATCTTCCCGAGCAAGCTCCGCAAGGGCAATCGCGCAGGCCACTTTCATTTCTTCATTAATGGTACGCGCGCGAACATCAAGCGCACCCCGAAAAATATACGGGAAGCCGAGCACATTATTCACTTGGTTCGGATAATCAGACCGACCCGTGGCTACAATCGCATCACTGCGCACTTCATATACATCTTCAGGCGTAATCTCAGGATCAGGATTTGCCATCGCAAAAATAATTGGCTTATCCGCCATGGACTTCACCATATCCTGAGTGATAGCGCCCTGACCCGCAAGGCCGAGAACAACATCAGCGCCGATCATGGCTTCATCCAACGTGCGGTGGTCCGTTTCAATAGCATGCGCAGATTTCCACTGGTTCATGCCTTCTTGCCTGCCAGCATAAAGAACGCCGGTACGGTCAACCATGATTACATTTTCATGTGGCACACCCATGGCTTTAATCAGTTCGACACATGCAATACATGCAGCGCCAGCACCAACTGCCACAATTTTCACGTCCTTCATGGTGCGGCCAGTGATATCCAGTGCATTAATGAAGCCAGCTGCAGTAATGATTGCCGTGCCGTGTTGATCATCGTGGAAAACCGGGATATCCATCAACTCGCGCAAGCGCTGCTCAATAATAAAGCAAGCAGGCGCACCGATATCCTCTAGGTTGATGCCCCCAAAACTTGGGCCAAGCAGCTTCACACAATTGACGAACTCATCAATGTCTTCGCTGTCTACTTCCAGATCAATGGAATCCACATCAGCAAAACGTTTAAAAAGAACAGCTTTACCTTCCATAACAGGCTTGGAAGCTTGGGCCCCCAGATTTCCAAGCCCTAGAATGGCAGTACCGTTAGAAATTACAGCAACCATATTGCCTTTAGTTGTATAGTCATATGCAGTATCAGGATCTTTGGCGATAGCCAGTACTGGCACTGCGACGCCTAGGCTGTATGCCAGCGATAAATCACGCTGCGTTGCCATTGGTTTTGTAGGAGCAATTTCCAGTTTACCTGGTTTACCAGCGGAGTGAAATCGCAGGGCTTCTGCATCCGTAAATTTGGATGGTTTCATCGGCATGGGGGGACCCTCTGTTCTTATTGTAGCAGTGAAACAAATAATGTTTTAAAAGCGGAGTATTAATGTCGCAATATGTGGCATAAAGCCAGTGATAATTGAAACAAACGACTTTATTCAGGGTTTTTAAAAGTATGTCATCGAGTGCAGCCTTAAATACAAAAGAACAAGCGAGCGACAAGCCAAAAAATAAATGGGCAGAAGCTGCGCTTGACCCTGATGCCACCCCTATGATGGCACAATATCTTAACATAAAAGCTGACTATGCAGATTGTCTTTTATTTTACCGCATGGGGGATTTTTATGAGTTATTCTTTGAAGATGCGGAAAAAGCATCAGCTGCGCTTGATATAACCCTAACAAAACGCGGCAAATTGAAGGGCGCAGATATCCCTATGGCTGGCGTGCCCGTACATGCGTCAGAAATATACCTATCTCGCCTTATCAAAAAGTCCTTCAAAGTCGCGGTTTGTGAACAAACTGAAAAACCGGCAGACGCAAAAAAACGAGGACCAAAGTCTGTAGTCCGGCGCGAAGTTGTCCGTCTTGTTACCCCGGGGACTATCACTGAAGACAACTTGCTAAACCCAAGGTCCCATAACTATTTGGTTGCCTTGGGACGCGCGCAAAAGGACTTATCACTAGCCGTCGCCGAAATGTCCACTGGGGAATTTTTCATATTACCCACAAAAGTAGGACGGCTTGATGCTGACTTGGCACGCCTACAACCCGGTGAATTACTTGTTCCAAACGACTTTCTTAAAGATGACAAATTGTCTGCAGGTTTATTTGATTGGCGCAGCCGTATCAGTCCAATGGAAGACCATAGATTCGATAGCGCTTACGGTATGCGCCGCCTACAAGAAATGTTTGATGTTTCCACGCTAGACGGTTTCGCGGCTTTCAGTCGCGCTGACCTTGCCGCGGCTGGTGCACTTGTTGACTATTTAGAAGATACGCAAAAAGGAAACTTGCCGCGGCTTTACCCACCGCGCAGACTATCGTCAGACGGCACGATGATGATTGATGCCGCCACTCGCCGCAGCCTAGAGCTGGTGAGGACACAAACCGGCGAAACCAACGGCAGCTTGCTCTCGACCATAGACAGAACCGTAACCGGTGCGGGTGCAAGGTTGTTGTCTAAACGACTTTTTGCACCCCTAACTGACCCCGTGCGCATTAATGAGCGCCTTGATTGCGTAGAGTATATGCATGTGCGCCCAGCCCTGCGTGCCGACATACGGGACACTTTAAAAGCCACCCCTGATATGGAGCGCGCCTTGGGCCGCTTATCCCTCGATCGCGGTGGCCCTAGAGACTTGAGCGCGATACGGGAAGGCCTGAAAGCCGCTGCGGTTGCACAGCGCTTGCTCGCAGGCCCTGAAGGCGTGCTTGACGAGGTGCCGATGATGATCGTTGATGCACACGAAGACCTTGGCAACCATAATGAGCTCATCCAAGAGCTAACCAAAGCCATAGTCGAGGAGCCACCGCTTATCATCCGTGACGGCAACTTTGTAGCTGCAGCGTATAATAGCGCACTTGATGAATTTCGTACCCTCAAAGACCATAGCCGCCAGCTTATAGCTCAGCTGG
>JAESTR010000007.1 GCA_016763495.1 Kordiimonadaceae bacterium | reverse complement strand
GTAACTATATGTAATATATATGGAAAGAGTTGGAGGCGCGAACGAGAATCGAACTCGTGCACACGGATTTGCAATCCGTTGCGCCACCACTCCGCCATCGCGCCTCACATGGTGTAACCCTTTATAATCAAAGAGTTAATGATTTACAAGGGTGTGGGGGCAACTAAAAGTTAGACACTTTCTGTAAATCGAGGGCGTTTATATGACCTGATGAAGCACCCGTAAAGCACTATTTTTTCTAACTATGCTTTTTTTGTTTTTGAGTTCAGCCCTTGATTTGCAGAGGGCTAATAAATTGAAGGGTATGGGTTAGGCTAAACGTGACTGTACACGGACTTTTAGTCCGATGCAGTTTATTGCACGTTATGGGGGAGCATTGGCAACCAAAGCATTGATCTTGTTTGAACATCAAGGGTATACAGGTACAGTTGTATGGCGTGGTGATAAAGTTAAGGGTTTGATTAATTTGAGGAAAATGACATTAGGTATGCACCTAATGTCATTTTTGAATGTGGTTATTGATATGTTAGATACTGATTACCTAAGTAAACTTCCGAAAAACGCAGCGCTTGCAGCTGCCAAAATTTGTGAAGATTTTTCCAAAGGAAATATAAATGACGATCCGATGGATGTCCTTTATGTCTTACGAGTTTTGTTAGGTGAGGAAGCAAAAGAGAAGGATCGGAAACTAAAGGATTCCTTTATGCCTAAAACTAGGGCTAAGGAAGACATTAGAAGTATCCAAAGGCATGTAAAAGCTGTGGTTGCGACAGAAATGATCCTTGGCCCAGAAAAATCTGAAAAGGAGGTGGCCGACCTTTTGGCTGGGAACTACATTGAATTTGATAAGCAAGATGTTTCCCAAATTGGCAACTTACTGTCAGAAATTCGTGATGTTCTGAGAAGCTCAGATGAATTAGACGAGAACCACAAACTACGATTATTGAAAATAGTTAACGACTTGCAAAAAGAGATCGACAAACCTTTGAGTAGCTATCGCGTGTTCTTGGATAGCCTTATCGAGACTTCAGAGGCGCTTGGCACTGCAGGAAAAAACATAAAGCCAGTATTTGATCGGGTGCGAGAGATCTTTGGAATAGTGGATAGCAAAAAAAAGAAGATGGAACAAATTGCATCCCCAGAAGAACTGCGGCAACTACCCTCTCCTGAAAGCCTTGAGAAGGAAGTCGAAGCTTAGCGGACACGTTCTTAATGTAGGGGCAGGCCTGCCAAGCTAAAGTAAACGAGAGGCCTTCTACAATAATAATTTTATATTTGGTGAATAGAAGTTTACCATTTTTCAAGGGCATATTGTGCATAAATGCTACAGTTTATTGTACTTGAAGCTCGTATTCGAAGGGATATTGGGTTTTCAGCGTAAAACGCATTGTAACTGAAGCGTTCCGTCCTTATAAAACGAGATTATTGGTTTATAGATATAGAAGGTGAATTTTCGTGAGCGACCCAGCAGCAGCACGGACACATATGATAGATTGTCAACTGCGCCCAAATGGCGTGAATGACGAGCGCATTCTGTCGGCCATTGATGATGTGCCGCGTGAGAAGTTTGTGCCAAAAGCCAAAAGAGCTATCGCCTATGTTGATGAAGACCTTGAGATAGCAGCTGGCCGCTATTTAATCGAGCCAATTACCTTTGGTCGTTTGCTTGTTGCTGCGAATATTCAAGCCACTGATGTGGTTCTGGATATTGGGTGTGCGTCAGGTTATTCGTCAGCGGTCATCGCGGGCCTTGCAGATGCTGTAGTTGCGCTTGAAGAAAACGAAGAACTTGCCAGCACGGCAGAAAAAAAATTAGCAGCGCAAGACATTATGAATGTGGCTGTCATTAAAGGCGAACTTGCTGACGGGGTGGCCAAACAAGGGCCGTTTGATGTGATTTTTCTTGGCGGCGCAGTTGATGCGGTACCTGAAAAACTTATCAAACAACTCAAAGAAGGTGGCCGTCTTGTTTGTGTAAAGGTTGAAGGTGGCGTGGGTCGCGCCCATATCATTGAAATGACTGATGGGGAGGCTTCGGGCCGTAACTTGTATGATGCAAACGTGCAGGCGCTACCGGGTTTCTCAAGTGATGTAGGCTTTGTTTTTTAAGCATAATTTGTATTTTTGAGGGCTTTTCCAATCAGTTTATGGTAGGCCGATTTGGTATCAATAAAAAAGGTGTGTTAATCACCGGTAAATAAAGCAGCGGGCAGTGTCTGCTGCATAATAAAATCGAGGATAGTAATAATGTTTGTTTTGAAGAGAGGAATTGTTTCGCTGTTGGCTTTTACCACAGCGTTAACAGGGTCTTACAGTGCTTCTGCGGAAACTTTGAATGAGGCACTCGCTGCTGCATATTCATCGAACCCGCAATTGATGGCACAGCGTGCTGCGCTACGGGCAACGGACGAAGGTGTTTCAAGCGCCAAATCTGGTTTTTTGCCGCAGCTTTCTGCATCATGGTCTTATAGCGATACGTCACGAGATCTCACTATTGAGCAATTTCCAACACGTCCTGATCCTGCAAGTAATGATGGGTACAGTTTGACTGCAACCCAGAATTTTTTTCGTGGATTTCAAGACCGCAACAGTGTTTTGCAAGCCAAAAGCACAGTGAAGGCCGGGCGCGCTAACCTTCAATCTGTTGAGCAGAATATATTGCTGCAAGCAGTTACTGCTTACATGAATGTCGTACGCGACGAATCCGTGGTGGCGCTTAATAAAAATAACATCAAAGTGCTTGAGCGTCAGTTACAAGCTAGCCAAGACAGGTTCCGTGTGGGCGAAGTGACACGCACAGATGTAGCTCAGTCGGAAGCACGCTTGGAAAATGCTAAATCGCAGGTTTTATCCTCGGAAGCAGGGCTTGCAGGCAGCCGGGCTCAGTACCGCCGTGTTGTGGGGCGAACGCCGGTATCACTAAAAACTCCAGCTAATAAGCCTCAGTTGCCCGTTAATTTGGATGCAGCCATTGAAGTAGCTATGGAAATGAGCCCTGGCGTAAAAGCAGCGCGCCATAATGAGGCTGCTGCCCGCCACAATGTTAAGACGGCCAAAGGCGCATTGCTGCCAACCGTTGGCGCGGAAGTCTCATACTCCAGCTTCAATTCCAATGGTTTTAACGGCAACACGGGGCTTACAACTCAGTCAAATGCAAAGTCTACGACCGTCGGTGTGCGAGTTACAGTGCCGCTTTACGCAGGAGGGCAGCGCTATTCTAGTGTGCGTCGTGCCAAGCAGATTCGCAGCCAGCGCATGATGGAAATTCATCAGGCGGAGCGTGTTGCACAAGAAAATGTTTTTGTAGCATGGGATAATTACCGTGCAGCCGCAGGGCAAATTACATCCACCAAAGCTGCATTGCGGGCGTTTAAGATTGCGCTCGAAGGTGTGAAGCAGGAGGCCTATGTTGGCTCGCGTACAACACTTGACGTGTTGAATGCTGAGCAAGAGCTGCTTAACTCTCGTGTGTCGCTAGTGCGTGCACAGCGGGATGAGTTTGTAGCCGCTTACAGCTTGATCTCTGCCACGGGCAAACTAACGGCACGTGATTTGAACCTCGGTGTGAGCGTTTATAATGAAAATGAATATTATGACAAAATCGGGTCTAACAAATTGATCGGCTTTGGTACAAAAGTTAACGAATAGATTTGCTTCACGGCAATGTTTCTAAAGTATTTTAAAAGGGGGCTTGAGGCTCCCTTTTTCTTTTTTTGTGGCTTTGAGTCCCTAAAGAGCACATTATTTTATGTAACTGCCTTTGTTTGTTTAAGAATTATTGACAGGGGACTCTCTAAAATGTACCTGTTTGAGAGGTAAATTTTTTACAGTGGCTGGTTAATGAGCGATAACGCATCCGAAGACGAACCAACGATGGAAGAAATCCTGGCATCTATACGCCGGATTATTTCAGATGAATCTGACGACGAGGCATTGGAAGCCGCGCCGGAGGACGATCCCGTTGAGGAAGACCCTGCTCCCGAGCCAGACCCTGCTCCTGCTCCTGCGCCGGAACCAGAGCCTGCTCCTGCTCCTGCGCCGGAACCAGAGCCTGCTCCCGAGCCAGAGCCTGTTCCAGAACCAGAAGAGGTTCTAGAGCTAGAGCCTGAGCCAGAACCCGAGCCAATAGCAGCACCGGCGCCCGCACCGGAGCCTGTGTTCATTGCGCCCGAGCCTGAAGAAGATGTTTTTGAATTAACAGATTTTGCCACACCCGGTGAAGTGGACGCTATTGTTTCTCCACCGATTGAGGCGCAGGCAGGTGATACGTTTGCACATCTGACGCAAATGATGGTGGCTGGCTATGATGGTGATAACAATACGCTTGAAGCGCTGGTTCGTTCAATGTTGAAGCCCATGCTTCAGGGTTGGTTGGATGAAAATTT
>JAESTR010000053.1 GCA_016763495.1 Kordiimonadaceae bacterium | reverse complement strand
CTGAAATCACCATGCAATACTGAATGCCCGACTTCACCATCCGGCATATTGTCTTCAAGCCATGTGCGTACATCTACAAAACTTTCGACATCGTCTGTTAGTGCTTTTTCAAAGCGGCCATTCCAGCCAAGTACTTGGCGCGATACATACCCTTCAGGGCGGCCGAAATCACCAAGTCCAACTGCCTTATAATCAACTTTATGCAGCTCAATCAGCTTCGTGAAAAAAGATAAACATAATTTGCGCCCTTCTTCTTCACCAAAACCCCAGTTTTCAGGCAGAGTACGTTCAAGCTTGCGGCCATCAACTTGTTCCATCGCATAGAATTCAGCACCCAGCGGGCTGTCTTCTTTGGTCATATGAAAGTATGTATCGGGCACGGCTGAATAAGCAGGTTTTAGCGCATTCATCACGCTATATTCACGGATCATGCTGTGGCCAGATTTTGGTACGGTGCCGAACGGCGGCCGGCGCAAAACTAGGCTTCTGTCAGAATATTGTAATGAGTAGGTAAGGTTAGAGTGGCCGCTGGCAAACTGGCGAATTTTCGGCGTGCCAACTAAGCCATCAATACGCTCCTTTATGAGCGTATCAATCATCTCAACATCAAGACCTTCGCCTTCACGTACACTTACCGTTTTATTCAATTCTTCTGACATAACCGTTCCTTAAGCCGTGTAGCCACCATCCATAACAAGCGTCGTACCAGTTGTATAGCTGGCAGCATCAGATGAAAGATACAGCACACCCCCTACCATTTCAGATGGTTGCGCAGCCCGCGACATGGGAATAAGTTGGGCCATCATTTCCATTGCTTGATCATTAGCGGTGAAAACTTTGGTCATGTTCGTATCAACAAAACCCGGACAGATTGCATTCACACGAATTTTATCACCCGCATATTCTCTTGCGTAAGCTTCAGTCATATTGATCATCGCAGATTTTGTCATGGAATAAACGCCCTGCAAATGACCCGGTGACATGCCGTTGATTGAGGCCACATTCACAATCGCGCCACCGCCGTTTTCTTTCATCATTTTCACGGCTTCTGCGGAAAGGTAAAGTGGGCCTTTCAGGTTCACGTCAATAGTTTTATCAAATGCTTTTTCTGGTGTATCACCAATCAGACCATAAAACGGATTTGTACCACCACAGTTAACAAGCACATCAAGCTTGCCGTATTCTGCTTTAATCCAATCAAACACTGTAGCGATGTCTTCCATTCGACCCGCATGGCAGGCTTTCGCTTGGGCTTTACCGCCGTCGGCACGAATGCTAGCTGCAATTTCTTCACATTTCTCTTGGTCACGGCTGGAAACAATAACATCAGCACCGTTGGCAGCAAATGCACGGACAATTTGTTCGCCGATACCGCGTGAAGAACCACTTACAAAAACGGTCTTACCGGTGAAATCCATCATTTTAGTGTAATCCATTGGAACACCCTTTATTTTAAATCTGATCTGTTAGGGAAAAGCTAAATTAAATTGGTAAGCCAATTTTTTCGATTTGCATGCGGCGCAATTTGCGCATGCCGCCTACCCAGCGGTCATAATCCAATGCTTTATGTTTGAAATATTCTTCCACTTGCTCATGTGGGCGGATCATAAAGCGCCCCTCGCGCATCTGCGCAATCACCCGGTCAGCAAACACCGCACCTGTCATAACACCGTCGAGACCCGCAGCGCTTTCTTCACCAAGACCTGCGCTCATTTTGCTTTCAACAGCTTGTGGGCAAATAGCACCCACATAAATACCGTCATCACCGTGGGTTATGGCCAAATTTTCGGCGAAACCAACAGCAGCATGTTTGGTTGTTGAGTAGGATGCATCACCAATAGCGTTCAAAAGCCCCGCTGCAGACGCTGTGATTAGGAAACCACCCTGCCCGCGCTCTGTCATGCCCGGCAGCACCGCACGGCACGCTAACACATGCGACAGCACATTCACTTCCCATACTTTTTGCCACTGCTCGTTGGTTTGGCTGTAACTTTTCCAGTCCGGCGCATCAGTAAACATAATACCTGCGTTGGAGAAATATAAATCAAGCGGCCCAGCCTCAGCTTCGAAGGCATCAGCAACCGTTTTAACTTCGGCTTCATCAGTTACATCAAGTTTGTATGCAATCGCACAGCTGCCAAGACGCTCAGCAACTGCTTTCGCGCCATCAAAATCGAGATCAACTATTGCTATTTTCTTTGCGCCTTCAGCTGCGCATTTTTCAGCAATAGCGGTTCCAATACCACTTGCACCACCCGTTATGATGATTGTTTTGCCGGTAACGTCCATGATTTCCTCCACCCGTCAATTCGATCTGCATAAAACAGCGTTTGCCGCCATTTATCAGCATATGACCATTATCTGGAGCGGACAATTGCTAAGTCCAGCGAAACCCACACAAAAAAACGAAAACCATTTTTGGTTCTCGTTTTTTTTTGCGATAACATCCTACTAGTAGTTTATTTCTTAAGCTGCATGTTTGCCATTTTTTCCAGCTTGCTTGTGTAGGGCGGCACAAGCCCTAATAGCTTGCTTATGCTCATTTTTGGATGCCTTAGAATGGATTTTTGATGACTGAACTCATCAAAGCCATCCTTGCCGTGATAGCGCCCCATGCCGCTGTTTCCAATACCACCAAACGGCAGTGTTTCATGGGCCCCGTGCCACAATACATCATTCACGGTAACGCCGCCTGATGTGGTGCCTTCGAGCACGGCTTTCTCTTCTGCCTTATCATGACCGAAATAATAAAGAGCAAGCGGCCGTTCGTGGCTATTCACATAGTTAATCACTTCATCAATCGTATCGTAAGTGCAAACAGGTAGTATGGGTCCGAAAATCTCTTCCTGCATCACTTTCATATCATCGGTCGCGCCAAGTATCAGCGCAGATGAAATTTTATTGCCACCGGTTTGGCTTTCGAATGCTTCTCCGGCTGGGTTTATCACCCGTACATCAGCGCCTTTTGCCGTAGCGTCTTCAACATAGCCTTCAAGCCGCTTGCGGTGCCGTTCACTGATGATTGAGGTATACTGTCTGTTTTCCAGCATCGTCGGGTACATCTGTTTTATTTTTTCAGCGTAAGCTTCTGCAAATTCTTCTTTCCGCGCAGCATCAATATAAACATAATCTGGCGCAAGACAGATTTGTCCTGCGTTCATATGTTTAATTGTCGCAACACGCTCCACAACAGAAGCCAGATCAGCCGACTTACCCACAATAACAGGGCTTTTTCCACCAAGTTCAAGCGTAACAGATGTAAGGTTTTCGCTCGCGGCACGCATAATCAATTTGCCCACGGCAGGCGCGCCGGTGAACATCAGGTGATCCCAAGGTTGGCTCGCAAAAATGGTACTGGTTTCTACAGCGCCATTCACAATAAAAACTTCAGTGTCATCAAAATATTTTGAGAAAGCTTCCTTCATGAAGGCGGACGTACGCGGCGTGGCTTCGGACGGCTTAATCATCACACGGTTGCCGGCAGCCAGCATCTGCGCGAGTGGTACAAAAACCATGTTAACGGGGAAATTCCACGGCGTGATAAGCCCAACAACACCTTTTGGTTGAGGGACTACTTCTGCCCGCGCCCCAAGCAGCCCTAAAGGAAATTGCAAGGACCTTTTAGAAGGCTTCATCCAACCTGAAACATGTTTTATAGCATCACGCAAAGCGCCTGCACTGGGTACAACATCAGCAAGAAGGGTTGTTTCCCGCGGCCTATTGCTAAAGTCCTCAGAGATCAAACTGATGAACTCTTCCCTGTTTTCCAGAAGACAAGCAAGGGCGCGCTTCAGCCTATCTTTACGAACAGCGGCCGTCACAAAGCCTTCCGCGAGATAAGCAGCACGTTGCGCATTCAATTTTTCAGAAATCACATCAAATGATGTTTCAGGGTGTACCATTCCATCCACAATAATATTCCTTCATCTCAGTATTTTATAAAGCTGACCACAGTTTCCTACGAACATTAAGTATAATAGACGCAATAGTCTATAAATAGCGCACTACCTAATTTAATCCACCAGCAAGTCCGCAGGGTGCCAACAGCCCTAACGTCAAGCAGACCTGAGCTTCAGGATACGCCCATTGCGTGTAAATGATGGTACGCCTTCAATTTCCTTCGTGTTTCTAACTTCATGAAGGAAATTTTTCACTTGCTCGCTTAATACTTCAGCCTCGTGTGTCAGCTCTTTGGCATTTGTCTGCAACCGTTGCGCCATATTTTGTGAAGCTTTGGCAGCCGCATCTACAATGCCAACATTGTCTTGAATTTCCAAGGTGCCAGTAGACACATGCTGAACATTTTCAGCTATTTCCTGTGTAGCATTACTTTGCTGTCGCACAGCGATAACCACCGACTGTGTAATATCGTCCATATTCCTTATTGTTTGACTAATGCTGCTAATTGCCTGGCCGGTTTCATTTGCCACGCCTTGTATTTCAGATATATAACCGGCAATCTCGATTGCGGCATTATTGGACTGCAGAGCTAGCTGCTTAACTTCCTGTGCTACAACGGCAAAGCCTTTACCCGCCTCACCTGCCCTAGATGCCTCGATCGTAGCATTAAGTGCCAACATTGTAGTCTGCCTAGCAATTTCCTGGATCATTTTTACGACACTGCCTATTTTGCCGGCGGAGCCCTGCAAGCCTTCGACTGTATGGGTGGTTTGTACGGCCTCTGACACAGCAGCCCGCGCTACATCTGCACTGTGAGACAGCTCTTGGCCAACAGCTTCAAAAGACACAGCTAACTCTTCCGTTGCGCTTGCTACAGCTTGGACATTGATCGAAGCGTGGCTGGTAATTTTAAATGTGCTGGAAACCTGGTCTTTTGTCTGTTCGGTATTGTCAACGAGAGCCGCTGATGCCTCTGCCACCTCCTGCGACGCGCGAGTAACAATATTAACCACACTGATAACCCGGTTTTCAAATTCATTGGCCATTGCTAGCCGCTGTCGACGGCGAACTTCATCCCTGACCTCGCGGTTCGCTTCTTCCTCTGCATTTTTTTGATCAATAAGTGCTTTGCTTTCAAGGTCTCGACGTTGCTCAGCTTCTTGCGCCAACCTCTCAATTCTAGATTTCTCCTCCGCTATTTCCTCAAATTGAAAGGCCTTATTTTTAAAAATGGTAGCTGATTCAGCTAAGCTCCCTATCTCGTCAACACGGTTACGGAATGGGATCTTTACACTTTTATCACCAGCCGCCAATTCAGTAATTGAAGCAGTAATCTTGGAAATTGGGTCAACAATCAGATATCCTATCCCCCAAGCTAACAATAACGCTAACAGACCGCCCCCTGTGATACCGACATAACTAGTGAAAAAGGCAGCATCTACTTCCAGCCCCATTTGTGCCAGAGCCTCACGCTGGGCGTGCCCTGCTTCTGTCGTGATTCTAAGAGTAATATCACGCAGGCTTTTACCCGTTCTTTCGAGTAAACTAATTGCTTTATTAACGGCTACCGAAGTGTTGTATTTTTGGCCTGTGCTCTGGGCTATTACGTCACTGTCGCGCTGCGTGAATCGCAACAGCTTCTTATCTCTTCGTGGTAATGCTTTAAAAAATACCGTAGCCATTTCAAACTGGGTATCTAGTTGCTCTCGAACAGCAAAGGCTTTTTCATACGCACCTACGCTTGACGATAACGCATAGTCAAGACTTTGCGTTTCAAATTCTTCCACAAGCGGAACAAGCGCGGCAGCAACCTTATTCCCCTCAGGCCCTTTGGACCGCAGAAATTTAAATAGACGCTGTGATGACTTCTCTAATTTGTTGATACCGACCACGATAACTTGCACAGCATCGCCCACATTATTAAGCCGGTGCTCAATTTCGTTGAAGATTTGTTCAAACTTCACTGTCAGATCTTCAATCTGACTGCTTAACACTATCTGCTGGTTTTTTGCCAAACTTAGAACGACTTTTTCCTTAAGGGGATGAGAAGCATTTTGACGTGCCTTCACTATCTTTTTATCCACATCCAAACCCGACCGTGCAAATGTAAGTAGCGCTCCTTCTTGGCTCTTGATTGCCAAAACAAATTCATTGATCAATTCTACGGTATTGGTCTTTTTTGAAATTTCTACAGACGCACCGCTGATATCATTAAGTTTAAACACAGCGATCAGATTAACGGCACCTAAAAGGGTGATCACTGTCGCGAAGCCACCTATGATCAACTGACGTATTGAAATATTCATTTATGTCGTTCCCATTTACAATAACAACTACTAGGTGCAAAAAACCGCTAAAGCTTGATTAGCAAGGGTTTGCGCCATTTCTGCTATTGTAATAGGGTGCTATTAAGTCAGTTTTATTACTTAAATGTTACATGTTAATGTCTAACAAATTACACGTAATTTGCACGATCATTAGCCACGGATAACTGATTATTGTAAACTCAAGAGTACAGTATTAAGGGTAAATTTCCAGACATTGCCATTCAGAATTACTGTCCGAAATTTCAAATATTTTACGCTCATGAAGCCTAAATTTTTTATCGCGCCAAAACTCAAAATAATCTGGTTTCAATCTATAGCCAACCCAATAGTCAGGCCGAGGCACGCTTTTAATTCCGAATTTAGCAGTGTATTTTCCAATGGCTGTTTCAAACTCAAACCGGCTCCCCATTGGACGAGATTGTGCCGACGCCCACGCGCCAATTTGGCTTGCCCTTGGGCGCGATGCAAAATAGTCATCAGCTTCCGCGTCTGAAACCAATTCAACAGCACCTTCTACGCGGATTTGCCTGCGCAGGCTTTTCCAATGGAACAACAACGCTGCGTTAGGGTTTTCACTGAGATCAATGCCTTTACGGCTTTCCTGATTGGTGTAAAAAACCAAACCACGCTCATCACAGCCTTTCAGCAAAACCATGCGAACGCTTGGCCGCCCGCTTAACGTTGTCGTAGCAAGAGACATTGCTGTGGGATCATTGGGCTCAGACGCCTCAGCCTCAGCAACCCACTCATTCACTAACGCAAAGGGCTTACCATACTCTGATATTACTTTTGACACTTGCGATACGGCTCCAACAATATATAAACTTAACTT
>JAESTR010000052.1 GCA_016763495.1 Kordiimonadaceae bacterium | reverse complement strand
CTGCCCCGAGGAATTCCTTGGATCAGCTGTAATGAGACTAATATGGCCTTGCCGGAATCGGCAAATACTAGTTCCCGACTATGAAACAAACATTCGCCGTGCCGGAGCCGCCAACATTGTAGGTGGCGAAAGTGCGGGCGTGTTCAACTTGCATGTCTCCTGCCATGCCGCGTGTTTGTTTTGCTGCATCAAGCATCATACGCACACCCGTAGCGCCGACAGGATGGCCAAGGCCGATAAGGCCACCAGAAGGGTTCATGGGCAAGCTGCCACCCAGTGTCAGGCGTTCTTCTTCAATTGCTTGCCATGCATTGCCGGGTTTGGTGATGCCGAAATGCTCGATGGCCATATATTCGGTGATGGAAAAACAATCATGTGTTTCAATGCCGTCAAGCATATCTGGCCCTGAAAGGCTGGCGCGCTTATAGGCATCAGTAATGGCTTTTCGTACTTGCGGGAATATATAGTCGTCGCTAGGCGCTAACTTAAATTTGGTCGCGAGTTTCATGGGGGCGGTGGTGTGGCCCCAGCCTTTGATACGGGGCAGGCTCTCAATGGCAATGCCGTTTGCCGCTGCATAGGTTTGCGCACGGTTTTCTGTTGCAAGGAAAATAACAGCGGCACCGTCTGTCACTTGCCCGCAGTCACTGCGGCGCATCCAGCCTTCCACTACAGGGTTTGCATCGTCGTTTGCCGCAAAACTGTCGCCACTAAAAGTCCAATTCCTGCTTTGTGCATTTGGGTTGCGTTTGGCGTTCTTAAAATTCTTTTGGGAAATCGCAGCAAGGTGGCGACGGTCAAGGCCGTAGCGCTTATCATATTGTTCAGCGAGATCTTAGAACATGGCCGGCCACACATATTGGCGCCCGGTGGTTTCTACATCGGCCCATGCGGCTGCGCCTAGATAATCCGCGGCAACTTGGCCGGGTACGTTCCGCATATATTCGATGCCGGTAACGCAGGCGAGATCATAATGGCCCGCTTTCAGGTCAGCCATGGCAGCCAAGATAGCGAGAGAACCTGAAGCACACGCGCCTTCATGGCGACTTGTAGGGGTGCCGATAAAGTCCGGATGAATATGGCCGAAAAAGCCACCAAGCAGTCCTTGGTTCGCAAACAGCTCAGCAACAAAATTGCCGATATGAACGACGTCGACATCCTTGGCGTCAATCTTGGTTTTATCGAGGGCATCAATGACAGAGTGTGACAGCATGTCAAATATCGATAACCCTTCGCGGCTCCAATTCCGGGCAAAATCCGTTTGCTCACCGCCGAGTATATAGATGTCCGTCTCCATGTTTTGCATCCCATTTGAAATAGTTACTTGCATAACAATACTTACTATCTATGATAAGGTCAATGGTACAATACCGATAGGAAAGCAGGAGCAATCATGGCCGCCACGCTGATTAATGAATTTACATCGTCGATTAAGGAAAATGACCATCCTTATATGAACGGTCCATGGGCCCCTGCGCATGAAGAATTTAACGCAACCGACATGGAAGTGATAGGCACCGTTCCAACGGACATTGACGGTGTGTATTTGCGTAACACCGAAAACCCGCTGCACCAGCCCCACGGCCGCTATCACCCGTTTGACGGTGACGGCATGCTGCATATGATGTCTTTTAAGGACGGCAAAGCAGAATACCGTAATCGGTATGTGCGAACACGAGGGTTTGAAGCCGAGCAAGAAGCTGGTGAAGCCCTGTGGGCGGGCTGGACCGCCTACCCGGTAAAATCAAAGCGCCCCGGTGAATGTGTGCAGGACGGCTTGAAGGATGCGTCCTCAACGGATGTTGTGGTGCATGCTGGGAAAATACTGTCTACTTTCTTTATGTGCGGCGAAGGCTACAGGCTAGACCCTTACACACTGGATCAGCTTGGCATTGAAAGCTGGACGCCGATTGACGGCATCTCCGCGCACCCAAAAGTTGACGTAAATACCGGCGAAATGCTGTTTTTCAACTATTCAAAATATCCGCCTTATATGCACTACGGTGTGGTGGGTGCGGATAATAAACTCAAGCATTATATTCCTATAGAACTGCCGGGCCCTCGATTGCCGCATGATATGGCCTTCTCGGAAAATTACGCGATCCTGAACGACCTGCCGATGGCCTGGATTCCAGAGATGATGGAGCAAGGCATTCATCTGCCGTGTTACGACGATAGCAAGCCTTCACGTTTTGCCGTGATGCCGCGTATGGGCGGGCCAGAGGATATTCAGTGGTTTGAAGCAAAGCCAACCTATGTTTTGCACTGGCTCAATGCTTACGAAGAAGGTGACGAGCTTGTGCTCGAAGGCTATTTCCAAGGAAACCCGATGCCTGAACCCATGAAAGACCAGCCTAAGCGCTATGCAACGCTGATGTCTCTCGTTGATTTGAATAGTTTACAGACGCGCTTGCACCGCTGGCGCTTTAACCTGAAAACCGGGGAAACTACTGAAGAAGACTTGGACGATGAAGTGCTTGAATTTGGCATGATTAATCAGAAGTACGCAGGACGCAAAAACAGATACATCTACAGCGCAAAGCCAAAAAAAGGGTGGTTCCTCTTTGAAGGTCTGGTGAAGCACGATATGGAAACGGGCGGCAAACAAACACTGATGTTTGGTGAAGACCGCTACGGCAGTGAAGCGCCATTTGTACCGCGTATCGGGGCGGTGGATGAAGATGATGGCTATTTGGTAAGCTTTATCACTGATATGAAAACTGATAAGTCAGAGTGCATACTAGTGGATGCCAAGAAGTTTGAGGAAGGGCCTGTGTGCCGTATTATGCTGCCTCACAGGATATCAAGCGGCACACACGCGACATGGGCGAACGGTGACGAGATCCGCCAGACACGCTAACCACAACTGCTCTTATAAAAAAGGCTCCCTATTAGGGGAGCTTTTTTTATGTATGCCTCATTAGTATTTCATTATTTTGGCGGCATTGGGATGAAGCCACTCGTTGTTGCTTTATAGGTTTCATACTCTGAGTATTTCTCGTCCATATGGCGCTCAGTCATGGCTTTGCCACTGACTTTAACAAGGAACAGTGCCATCAGCAGCGGACTGACAATAGTATATATACCGTAAGGTGCTGCGAGCGCGATTACTGTAAGTCCTGTCCAAACCATGCTGTCACCAAAGTAATTTGGGTGCCGGGTCCAAGCCCATAGGCCCTTTGTCATCAGTTTTCCTGCATTTTCAGGGTTCTTTTTAAACTGGGTTAGCTGGTGGTCACCGACTGTTTCAAAACAAAAGCCGAGCAACCATAGTGCCGCACCAAAATACGCTAGGCTGCTGATGCTGTTGCCTTCCAAGCCGATTGCGCCTAGCTGGACCGGCAGTGAAATAATCCAGGAAATCACAAGCTGCATACCAAACACGTACCACAGGCTTTTGAAAATAAAGGCTGTGTCATTTTTGGACCGTTTACGCATGCGCACGTAGCGGTAGTCTTCGCCGTGTGGCAGATTGCGTTTCGCTAAATAAAGGGAGAGCCGCAGGGCCCAGATACTAACGAGGGTCACGAGCAATAGTTGCTGCGGGTGACCCGTACCGGCAACCCAGTAAGCTGTTATGCCGGGAGCGGCACAGGCAGGCCCCCAAAGAATATCAACAATACTGACATCTTTTTTTAAAATACTAATAAGCCACACCAGTATGAATATACCGGCAGAGACAGCAAAGCTGGTCGCGAATAACGAAGGAATTGATGTGGTCATTTTATACCCGTTCTATGATCATTGCACTGCCTAATCCTGCTGCACCAGACAGAGAAATTAGGCCAGTGGATTGGCCCCGGTTTTCAAGTTCATCTAATATTGTGCCAAGGAGAATGGCGCCTGTGGCACCCATGGGGTGGCCTAGTGCAATGGCGCCACCATTCACATTCATGGTGGCGGGGTCTATGCCAAGCTCCCACTGAAACAGTAGACATACAGCGGCGTAGGCTTCGTTGAATTCGTAGAGGTCTATATCTAGGGCTTTCATACCCGCGCGTTTTAGCGCAATTTTTGCTGCTTCTATGCCCCCTGTTAAGGAGAGCAAGGGGTCGGCTGCCGCGTTGGCCACTGAACGAATTCTGGCGCGCGGCTTCAAGCCGCTCGCTTGACCTGCTTCAGCGGAGCCAATCAAAACCAAAGCTGCGGCATCAGCCAGACTTGGCGCGTTGCCAACGTGATGGATGTGAGAAACAGCGGTATGCGATGGGTGTTTTTCCAGATAGAGTGCGTCACTGTTTTTAGGATCAAATTTTTCATGAAGAGTGGTGAGGCCTGCCAAATTTTTCTTCGTGGTATTGGGGCGCGGTGTTTCATCAGTGTCGAAAATACCTGATGGCGTTTCTACCGGTATAATCGACCCCTTACCACGGTTTTCCGCCTGCGATTTTAGTGCTTTCTGCTGGGATTGGGCGGCATAAGCATCTGCTTCTTGCCGGGTGATATCGTACGATGTGGCGACAAAGTCGGCACTGATCCACAGCGGTGCAAAGCTGGTGGCTTGCATAATCGCCCGGTCAGAATAGTAAGGCCCGTTGTCGGAAAAAGCGGCAACACGGGACATGCTTTCAACACCGCCCGCGTAAATAAGCTCGTGCGTAGCGGCGGTTTTAAGGCCCGCTATTTGGCATGCATCGAGACCAGAGCAGCAAAAGTTATTGAGCATCATCGCGGATGTACTTGTCGGTAAACCTGCTAGTATCGCCGCTGTTCGGGCAAGATGCCCGCCTTGCTCACCTGTCTGTGTTACGCAGCCAACAATAAGTTCGGACGGCGCGGCAGCATCTGGGTGTCGCGTTTTTAGGGCACTTAGCGTTGATTTGAGTAATACATGAGGTTTTACGCTCGCTAGGCCACCTTTCTGGTGTGCCGCTCCTCTGGCTGTTCTCACCGCATCATAAATATAAGCGTCCATTACGTGTCCATTTGCCTAGTAACTTGCATAACAATACTTAATGCAAGTGCGCGTCCAGTCAAGTATTCTTGTAAACTACCGGTTTGCGCATGGTCTGATAGACAAGGGCGGCGCCTTCCTCTATCAACAAAACTTAACATAGCTGCGGAGCCGGAGATCGTGACCTTGAATACTAGACCGCAACCAGATGCAATATGGAGAGCGGTAGATATTGTCTGCGACGCCCCGACATTATTGTTGATGGAGAGCGTATGGCTTGGGACGCGTCGCTTTGACGAGTTCCAGCGTATTACAGGCTTGATGAAAGCCGTGGTTAGCGCCCGCCTTAAAAAACTCGTAGCAGCAGGTGTATTGAAAAAACGGCTCTATTGCGAAAAGCCTAAACGTTATGAGTATATCCTTGATGAAAAGGGCGCAGCTTTATTCCCGGTAGCGCTGATGATGTTGCGTTGGGAGCAGGCATGGAACGCCAGCCCGGAGCGCATTTCGGTGAAATTACGCCACCGGCACTGTGGTCAGAATATGTCGCCTATCTGTGTATGCAGCCACTGTAGTGAAGAGGTGCAGGCGACTGATGTTACCCGTTCGGTGCACGAACATGCCAATACTGGTGCTGCGGGCTATATGAAACGGCGACGGCAGGCGGGGCTGGTAAAATCTCGGTCGGGCGGGACGATGCTGTTTGATGAGATATCGGAGATATTTGGCGACCGGTGGTCAACTTTGATGCTGCGTGCAGCCTTTATGGGCACTAGCCGCTATGACGGGTTTTTGAAGGAAACTAGCGTTTCCACAAATATTCTGACAACTCGGCTTAACTGGTTGATTGAGAAGAAACTTTTCACACGAAAAGCCTATCAGAAAAACCCTGAGCGATATGATTATAAGCTAACCAGCAAAGGGCTAGGCTTGTACCCCATTCTTTTGTTTCTTCTTCAATGGGGTGAGGAATGTTTTGGCGACGGCGCAGCCCCGTCAATGATCCTTAAGCATAAGACCTGTCGCCGACCGCTCCGAGCGATTGCAGTGTGTTCTGCTTGCCGGAGGCAACTAACGATAGAAAGCTTGGAGGTGACTGATATGAACATGACGCAAAGCTCCAAACGAGAGCTCTAGCGCAGAAGCTGTGTGATCCACGAAACAAAAATACCGATACGGCCTACAGTTTGGTTCCGTTACACATCGCGACAGATAAAATTCGGCCTTTCCATGCAGGTTTCCGTGAACTTGGGCTTTCAGCGGACCATATTGACAATAAGCGTCACTATAACCGAGTAGAGAACTCTCGCCTGCAGGTCTGAAAGCTAGAGCGGAAAATGCAACGGTTCAAATCACTGGGCTCCAATCAACAGTTCCTCACTATTCGTTTGAAAAAGCGGCTTGATACCGATCTACAGCGTCGGCTATGTCTATAACTCAGGCGATAAAGGAAGGGTCGGTGCCGTCCGAGCAGGAAATCAAGACTCTATTTTCTTTGAAATCCGCATAAAACGCCCCGCAACGGTCTGAAAGGTCAGGCCTCCTAATACGGATTTTTGTTGTAGCGAGGTGCGGGTACATTGGCTTTCTTTTTGGATCAATGGCGAAGCCCAAAGGGCTCGCCCACAAAGCGTGGTGACCACGAGCAAACCCTACCCGCGATACAAATTTATAGGGTCAGAGGCTTCTTCTGCTGGTAGTTAGGCTTTTATCTATTGGCATTGTGGTGCGCATCCCGGCTTTTGACTAAGGCGCGAATGGCATCAATTGGAAGTGCAGCAACATGATTAGGTTGTTGTGAGGCGACACTGAAACCCTCAATGGATGTGGCCATTAGTAACGAATTATATATGGCTTCTTCTGTGGCTTCATTAACGGCTTGAAATAAGGGAGACATCTGGTTGTTGGCAAGTGTTGCGGCCACTGGTTGCTTGTCTTGTTTTAGAAATGCTGTGGAGAATAAAATTACATAATCTCCAGATCCATTGGTCATAGTGGCCCCAGTTTTGGCTAGGCCTGATAAGGCTCTGCGGCCCAGCCTTTTTAGATTCCTTGGCGTGAGGGGGGCATCTGTGGCCACCACGATCATGATTGAGCCGTCAGCATCTGGTCCGTCGACATAATCCTGTAAATAATATTGACCGAGAGCTTTACCAACCGGTAGGCCATCCATTTGTAAAATGCCTCCAAAGTTACTTTGAACCAATACGCCTACGGTGTGCCCTCCCAATTTTTCAGGTAGTTTCCTGGAGGATGTGCCGATCCCACCTTTCCAGCCAAAGGCGATGGTGCCTGTGCCAGCGCCAACGGATCCTTCAGCGACAGGCCCACTTAAGGCCGTTTCAATAGCATGCTGTATTCCCGAGGCTGTAATAGTTCTGCGGCGAATATTATTCAGACCCGCGTCGTTTGTTTCCCCAACCACGGCATTGACGGACCGGACCTTTTCGTTGCCCTGTTGTTTAAGGGTCCAGTCAATTATGGCATCCATTCCGCGAGAAACAGCCAATGTATTTGTTAAAACTATAGGTGTTTCAATCTCACCTAATTCTTCGATTTGTGTTGAGCCGGCTAGTTTGCCAAACCCGTTCCCAACGACAATTGCTGCAGGTACCTTATTTTGATAAATGTTCCCGCCGTGTGGCAGAATCGCGGTGGCGCCGGTTCGTATATCAGTTCCCTCTATGAGAGTCAGGTGGCCAACTAAAACGCCAGCAACATCGGTTATGCTATTTTTTGGGCCAGGCGGGAGAATTCCTGGTGACAGGCCAATGTCACGAGCACGCACGGTGTTATTGTTAGCTTGGTCTGCGGATACTTGCGGTAATGTTATGGTCGCCCCACAGATCATCATGGCAACTGATATAATGGTGCGAACAGTACCGCGTAAGCTATTGTAAATCATGTATGTCATCGTTCGCTCCTAGTAGGTTGGGTATTTGGGGCAAGGTGAATATCAATGCAGGTATCAACATTCGTTTAAGTCTAGTGTTCCTTTTGAGAAGTTTACAACACCGCGTGCTAACGCATTAGTGGCATCAATGATGGTTTTTAAAGATACAATTTTCGGCAGCAATATGGGTAATTCTGTGCAGCCAGCCACCATCGCATCAAAAGGAAACGCGTGAAGTTTATCCAATACACCTTGAAACTGTGCAGCGGCGAAATCCAAGTCGCCCGCTTTTACCAAGTCGATGATATTCATTAACTGATATTGTATGATATTCGGTGGAGCGACAACTGATAAGGCATGGTTTTTAAAGCCGTTATTATAAATTTTTGATTGCACGGTACCGTTGGTAGCAAGCAACATAACTTGTTTGGCCGAAGGCACTGTGGTTTTGACAGCTTTTGCAGTGCATTCGATCATGTCGATGATTGGCACGGAAATTAGCTCCTCCATTCGCAGTCTGAATGCATGGGCGGTGTTACAAGGCATACAGATTGCCTCAGCTCCACTGGTTTCCAATTTCTGACAACACTCTTGTAAATATGGCAGCGGATCAGCTCCTCGCCCAAGTAGATAATTGGTTCTATCTGGTATTTGAGGTGCCATCTCTACGATTAGAGGGATATGGTCTTGGTCACAGTTAGCGGGAGTTAATGATATGATTTTATTTAAGAAATCCACCGTTGCAGCGGGCCCCATGCCGCCGATTATGCCTATTTTTTTCATATGATTTCCTTTCAAAACGGTTAGCTACTGAGCGGCGGGCACTCGTTACACCTCTCAATGCTAGGGCTTTAAATAAGGCGCTATAGTGTGGGGCGGGGTGACGTTCAGGTGTAAGATGCCCGACAGTCG
>JAESTR010000051.1 GCA_016763495.1 Kordiimonadaceae bacterium | reverse complement strand
CCTGTGGCGAGGAGCACCTCTAACTGCGTCGTCATTTATTTCCCCTGATCAAGTGTGACAATTGAAGCATCAATACCGCGAATGCCCTTTTGGTCAGCAATATAATACGCCACTAATATGCGGCCATCTGGCAGCAATGTCGCGGACGGATATCCTGTATCTCTGCTAGGGCTGTCATCTCTAATGATAATCTCATCTGCATCTTCCAGAGCTTGCCCCGGCGCAACCAACCGTGCCCGCACACCCATAGGCTTGTGCCGGTACCCATACACCAGAAATAGACTGCCATCAGGTAAAGGCAATGCATCATAAGGGTGACCTGTTATATCAATTGTTTCAGGAGTAGAAAAAGACAGGCCATCATCTGACGATTGCGCGATAATTAATTTATCATCATTATTTGAGGTACGATGAAAAGCCGTAATTTTTCCGGCTGGCCAGCGAACTAATGTCGGCTCTTGCAGGCCTTTACCTTCAACTGATAGGTAACCATCCTGATACGTCCATGTATTCCCGCCATCGCTTGACCTGAAAAACCTAGTCACCGAATGCTCTTCATCCTTGATGCCCCAGTGATACCCTGCAACAAGAAGGTCTCCGTTTTCACATTCAATCATCCTACCTTTAAAAGCACCTGTGCCCACAATTTCCGGCCACTGCAAAGTGGCTAACGGGTCTGCTGGAGTTTCGATTGGGTTTGACCAAGTACCTCCCTCATCATCGCTAAACCGTATATAACTGCTGTGAAAAATATAGCCCGCGCCATAATTCTCGCTGCTCAGAACTGAAATATTTTTCTCTTCGAGTTTTTCTCTGATCTCGTTGATAATGGGGTACCAGCGAAAACTATATTGAAATAACCGCCCGTTAGAACTGAGGAACAAGTTACCGTCTTGATCCGCTGCCTCAGCATGGACCGGCAAGATTGAAGGTTCATCTCGCGGTTTCAAATCCGCACCAATCCGCATAAAAGCGATGTGAGACCGAAAATGCACATGATCAACAGAGTTAAAGTCTTTTTCTGCAATATCACCCAGCAACCATCTATGGTCTGGGGCGCGCCTGAAAGCCAACAGCACATCACCATCCGCTGCTGTCACCACAGAAGGAAAGGCAGAGAAAAATTTCTTTGAGCGATACAGCGTAACCGGCGCACTTACTTTAACAGTCATAAAAAACGCCTACCCTAGTCGCCATCAAGCATGTCACCAAGGCCACCAAGGATAGAGCCTTCGCCGCGACGTTGACCGCCGGCTTGAGGTGCAGACGCCCAAATACGCCCAGCCAAACGGCTAAAGGGCATACTTTGCAGCCACACAGTGCCCGGCCCTTCCAAGCGCGCAAAAAACACGCCTTCCCCGCCAAAGATCATAGATTTTACCCCGCCAACGCTTTCAATGTCCATATCCACATCTGCTGTCATAGCCGCCAAACACCCCGTATCGACGTGCAACACTTCCCCCGGTTTAAGCTTGCGTTCAACCACAGTGCCGCCAACATGCACAAAGGCCCAACCATCACCGTCCAGCTTCTGCATGATAAAACCTTCCCCCCCAAACAGACCGGTCATTATCTTCTTCTGAAAATGAATCCCTATTTGCACACCCTTTGCAGCCGCTAAAAAAGCGTCCTTTTGGCAAATAAGCCTGCCGCCAATTTCATCAAGTTTAAATGCCAGTATGTTGCCGGGGTATGGTGAGGCGAATGCCACTCGGGCCTTGCCGCTCCCTTCATGTGTAAACACCGTGGTGAACAAGCTTTCGCCAGTTAACAGTCTTTTTCCTGCACCCAACAGCTTGCCCATGAAACCACCGTCTTGGCCTGAGCCATCACCAAACACAGCAGTCATTGTAACATCACAGTGTTTGAACATCATGGAACCCGCTTCTGCAATCGCAGATTCACCGGGGTCCAGTTCAATTTCCACAAACTGCATTTCTGCACCTTTAATTTCATAGTCGATATCATCATCAGAACCAGCTGATTTAACATGACGAGAAACTGGTACGTTGGGGACGTGGGACATGGTGAAATTCCTTCTATCGGGTGGTGGCTGCCTTATAATGGCTATCCAACGACAGTGTGATTTGTTTTATGGCTGACTTCAATGTTAAATATGCTGAAACTAAACACTAAAATTATAGTATTTTATCCCTATATGTTGACCATATGGATATAGGCATGCACTGTCTCATATTGAAGACCTATATTGACGGCACGTTGGCAACACTAATTAAAAAAATGGAGATCGCCGCATGAAAGGCATCTGGGTACTGATTAAATCAATCGGTAAATTCATACAAGGATTGGGCACAATCACACTCGGCCTTTTGGTACTTGCTGTACTAGGCGGCATTGTAGCTGCATCTAACAACAATAAAAAACCGACTGTCGCTGAGGGCTCTGTTCTTATTCTATGGCCAGAAGGTAGTGTTGTTGAACAAGCCGCCTACCCAGACCCATTTGCTACAGTGATCCCCCAGCTTAGCAACCGGCAAAAAACAGTCAGTATCCATGACATCACACGCGCGCTAAAACGTGCCAAAAATGATGCCCGCATTGCGGGGCTTGCACTGATCACGGATTCAATGGTCGGCGCGCGACCAAGCCATTTGCATACAATCGCCGCAGCCCTACGTGATTTTAAAGAAAGTGGGAAAAAAGTTTACGCCCTCTCCTCGGCCTACAGCCAAGATGATTACATGCTTGCTGCTGAAGCAGACAAAATTTACATGAACCCCTACGGTAATATTTTATTATCCGGCTACAGTTCCTACCCAATGTATTTCAAAAGTGCGCTGGAAAAACTTGGGGCGACAGTTAATGTTTTCCGCGTAGGGACATTCAAAGCAGCTGTTGAGCCTTTCCTCAGAGATGATATGTCTCCTGAGGCAAAAGAAGCGAACCTAACTTACCTTGGCAGCTTGTGGAATCAATATACGGCCTCCATTGAAACGGCCCGGGGTATGGACACCGGTGCTTTGCAAAATACTATTGTTAATACAGCTGATGAGTTGCGTGCAGCAGGCGGTGATTTTGGGCAGCTGGCTCTGGCCTCACAGCTTGTAGACGAACTTGCTCCCCGTAAAACCTGGCGCAAGGCCATGATGGACGAATTTGGCAAAAACAAAGAAGGTACTTCTTTCAAACAAATCCATTTCCAAACGTATCTGGCTGCAACTGACCGCCCTTACAACCACTCTAAAAACATCGCTGTTATTACAGCGCAAGGTAATATTGTGATGGGCAGTGGCCCTATCACGGTGACGGCTGCTGAAACTGTTGTTGGCTACATTCGTGAGGCCCGCAACGACAAAAGCACCGGCGCAATTGTGCTGCGGGTTGATAGTGGCGGTGGTTCCGCCTTTGCGTCTGAGCTTATTAGGCAAGAACTTGTGGCTGCACAGGAACAGGGTATTAAAGTCATTGCATCCATGGGGCCTGTTGCTGCCTCTGGTGGATACTGGATATCTGCCACTGCGGATGAAATATGGGCTGCACCTTCCACCATTACAGGTTCAATCGGCATTTTTGGTATGATCCCTACATTTGAAAAGACACTTGCCAAAATAGGTGTTCATTCCGACGGCGTCGGCACAACGCCGCTAGCAGGTGCCTTCAATACCAATCGACCGTTACCAGAAGTAACAAAGGACATTTTCCAACAGTCTGTCGAAACTGGATATTCTAACTTCATCAATCTTGTCGCCAAAGGCCGTAACATGACAGCCGAAGATGTAGATAAAAT
>JAESTR010000050.1 GCA_016763495.1 Kordiimonadaceae bacterium | reverse complement strand
CGTCGGAATGGGCGCTGTTGTCTGCCATGCCAGAAGAAGCAGCTCGTACGTTATTTTTCACTTTATGGGCGATCAAAGAAAGCTTTGTGAAAATGGAAAACGGCGCCTTGATGCCGTATCTTTCCGGGATTGAACTCGATTTGTCAGACGGTATGCCAAAGCTGGCAAAGCCAACCCCAGGCGGTGTGACTGACGCCTTCATTCACTTCCATTTCATCCCAGAGTTTGAGCTTATTGTCGCGTTGGTTTCGGAAAAAACCATTGAACTTGTGATAGATAGCGATATTCAGCTCAATGCGCGCCGCGCTGACCCTTTCGCCAATAATGCAGTTGAAACAGGTGAAGACGCTGCTTGAACTATTTGCACTTTATCACAAATGTGCCAGTTTTCTTGCGCCTGCCAACCCTATATTGTACTTCCTATAGTCAACACAGTATCAGTATCTATTTTTAGGGGGCACTATGACCGGCACACTTACTATTGGCGCAGATATTACAGTTTCTAATGATGCGTCTTTTGTGCTGTTCGGCGGCATGAACGTGCTGGAAAGCCGCGAGCTTGCCTTTGATATCGCAGGGCATTTTGTTGAAGTGACTAAAAAGCTTGGCATCCCGTATGTATTTAAAGCGAGCTTTGATAAAGCGAATCGCTCAAGCGTGCACAGTTTTCGCGGGCCCGGTTTAGATGCGGGCTTACGTATTCTCGCGGATATTAAAGCTGAATTTAATGTGCCGATTATCACCGATGTGCATGAGCCGTATCAGGCGCAGCCCGTAGCTGAAGTAGCAGATGTTGTGCAGTTGCCGGCTTTTCTTGCCCGCCAAACAGACCTTGTTGTGGCGATCGCGCGCACAGGTGCTGTGATTAATGTGAAAAAACCGCAGTTTCTTGCACCAGCAGAAATGCGTCATATCCTCCGTAAATTTGATGAAAGCGGTAATGACAAGGTCATGTTGTGTGAGCGCGGCACCAGTTTTGGTTATAATAACCTTGTGGTAGACATGCTGGGCATGGATGTGATGAAGGGTTTTGCGCCAGTAGTGTTCGATGCCACGCACGCTCTGCAGCAGCCGGGCGGTCGCTCTGATAGTGCTGACGGTAGGCGCAAACAAGCTGCCGAATTGGCGCGCGCAGGCATGGCACTTGGTATCGCCGGGCTGTTCATTGAGGCACACCCGGATCCAGATGAGGCACTTTGTGATGGGCCCTGCGCACTGCCGCTTCGCACCCTTGAAGGCTATTTGAGCCAAATGAAAGCCGTGGATGATTTGGTGAAGTCTTTTGACCCGCTGGTGACGGAATAGGTAATGGATATCAAGCTTTTAGCGCTGGATGTTGATGGTGTGCTGACTGATGGCACAATCCTCTATACGTCGAACGGCGAAGACATAAAGGCCTTTCATGCCCATGATGGCCTTGGCCTAAAGTTGCTGAATAAACTTGGTGTTGAAATTGCCGTCATTTCGGGCCGCCAAAGCGCGCCCTTAACCAAGCGCCTTGATGACTTGGGTATTTATCACCGACGCCTCAACTGCAAAGACAAAGTAGCTGCACTGGAGGATATTTGTGATGAACTGGGCATTACTCTCAAAGGTGTAGCATTTATGGGCGATGATCTGGTTGATTTAGCTGCTATGCAAGCTAGTGCCTATGCCATTGCTCCAGCGAATGCTGTGCTGGAAGTGCAAGCTGCTGCTGATTGGGTAAGTGATGTGTGCGGCGGGCAAGGTGCGGTGCGGGATGTTTGCGAGCATTTGGCAGAGAAAATGGGCACGTCTTTATCCGCGGCCTTATCCGGCGCGAAAGTTGTGCAATGAAAGCAGTTCAATGAGGGTAGCTCTGTGAAAATCGTTATTCCAGCTCGTTTTGCATCCAGCAGGCTGCCCGGCAAGCCGCTTGCCGACATTTTAGGCAAGCCTATGATCCAGCATGTGTGGGAACGGGCTATGGAGGCTGCGGGCCTTGGGGATGAAGTTATTATAGCGGCTGATGATGATCGTATTTTGGCCAAAGCAGAGGCTTTTGGCGCGCACGCTGTGAAAACACTGGATACGCATGAAAGTGGCACAGACCGTATCGCTGAAGTGGCAGCTTTGTGCGGTTTTCATGATGACGAAATTATAATAAACTTGCAGGGCGATGAACCCCTTATGCCGCCATCTTTGGTGTGCGGCGTGGGTGAAGCGCTGGCGATAAACTCAAGTGCTGAAATGGCGACCGCATCCACACGGATCTATTCAGTTGATGATGTGAGAAACCCTAATATTGTGAAAGTCGTAACGGGCGCAACTGGCATGGCCCTGTATTTTTCGCGGTCGATAATTCCACATTTCAGGTCGAGTGACATTGACGTGCAGCAGTATAATTACCAGCGGCATATTGGGCTTTATGCGTACCGTGTTTCGACGTTGCAGAAGCTAACGCAGTTGCCGCCAGCCCCGGCTGAGAAATTAGAGCAGCTAGAACAGTTGCGTGCCTTGCACGCTGGCATGAAAATCTATGTACAAGAAATAGATAACGCGCCTCCTCACGGCGTTGACACGTTTGAGGACCTTGAAGCTGTTAGGCAAACAATCGGGAGTTTTGAGTGACAGATGCGCCCACAACAGCCGAAGTGTATTCAGGCTTAACCGCCAAGCGTGCTTTTACGACATCTTGGGGTATCCTTCGGGACAAAGCGTTGCCGCATTTGCTGTCCTGTCCGGTTAAGTATGGTTTGAGGGCAAAAGAAGGCGATGTGGTCATCGGCTGGGCAGAGAAAACCAACACCGATAAAGCCCGAGCCTATGCTAAGAAACGCGGCATCCCCTACTGGCGGCTAGAAGATGGTTTTCTTGGCTATTTGAGCCACCCTAATATTGATAAGCGCCGCCTTTCCATCATCGTGGATACCACAGGTGTCTATTATGATGCGCATTCCCCAAGTGACTTGGAGAGAATACTGAATGATGACAGTTGGATTACGCCTGAGCTAACAGCGCGTGCAGAAGACGCCATGGCGCGCATGCGGCGGTGGCGGCTGTCAAAATATAATCAATCACCCATGGACGTGCCGCGCGCACTTGCTGAAAAGCTGACCGCTTATAAAGGCCCAAAAGTGCTGGTGGTGGACCAGACATTTGGCGATCAATCCATAACAGCAGGCATGGCATCTGATGCGGTTTTTGCGAACATGCTGGATGATGCTTTGGCTGAAAACCCAACATCCCTAGTGCTGGTGAAAATACACCCTGATGTGCTGCTTGGTACCAAAAAAGGCCATTATGATGTTGAGCGCACACGCGACAGAGTGATGTTTGTGGCCGATGATGTAGCCCCTCAAGCGTTGATGGAATTGGTTGACCAAGTGTATGTGGCTACGTCTCAAATGGGGCTTGAAGGGTTGATCTCAGGAAAAAAAGTCACTTGCTACGGGTTGCCCTTCTATGCGGGTTGGGGGCTGACCCATGACAAGCAACTATGTGAGGCGCGCATCGCCAATCGTACCCTGCCTGAATTATTCGCGGCAGCCTTCATTGTCTACAGTCGGTACGCTGACCCATACAGCGGCGAGCGTGTGGAAATTGAGCGTATTCTTGATTTGTTGATAGCCGAGCGGAAGATGCCTCGGTTACGAGCCAAACGTACCTTTGCCGTTGGCTTCAGCGTATGGAAACGGGGCTTCATTCCTGAGTTTATAGGGAAAAGCGGCGGTAAAGTTGAATTCACCACGCCTTGTGCGCTGGCTGACCTTCAATATCAACAAGGGGATGCTGTTGTGCTGTGGGGCCGCAAGCATGATGAAGCCGCCCAAAAAATTCCGGAAAGTGTCGCAGTGTGGCGCATGGAAGATGGGTTTTTGCGATCTGTTGGTTTGGGCAGTGACCTAAAGCGTCCGTCATCCTTGGTGCTGGACCGAGCGGGCATCTATTATGATGGCTCCTGCCCAAGCGACCTTGAAGTCTTTTTAGCAAGCCATGATTTTGACGAGCATGATATTGCCCGCGGCGCGGCTCTGCGTGAGAAAATGCTGAAGCTGAAAGTCAGTAAATATAATGTGGGCGAAAAGGGTGCGTTAGATTTTGCCGCTAAAGCCAACGGTAAGCGGATTATTCTTGTGCCCGGCCAAGTAGAGGCAGATGCCAGCATACAGTATGGCTCGCCCGTTTTGAAAAGTAATGCTGGCTTGCTGGAAGTGGTGAAAGACGCGAACCCAGACGATTATATAATTTTTAAACCACACCCTGATGTCGCCAGCGGCAACCGGAGTGGTGCAGTGCCCGCTGATATACTGGCTCGTTGCGCTGATGACGTAATCACGGACGCTGATATCGTTGATGTGATTGAGGCCGTTGATGTGATTGCCACTATGACAAGTCTGACAGGGTTTGAAGCCTTGCTGCGCGGCAAAAAAGTAATCACCTACGGCATACCTTTTTACGCAGGCTGGGGCCTGACAGAAGATATATGCCCGTTGCCGGGCCGGGGCAGGGTGTTACCGCTTGATGCGCTCGTATATGCTTTGCTGTGTGTCTATGCGCGTTATGTTGATTGGCCGTCAGGCGAGACATATAGCCCTGAAGCACTGGTGGCGGACATTGCAGCGAATGCTAAAAGTAGGAAGATAGCGGGAGGCCCTATTGCACCTATCGCTCGCCTTGGCCGGAAAGCCAAGTACCTGACCCTCGCGCTGCTACGTTAAGCGAAAGCGGCTACGTGTTTATACTACGAGTATGTAAACCCAGCCTGTCGATCATTTCCTTGCCAAGTTGTGAGAGAGTTGTAATGAGCGGGTCCAGTTTCTCATACTCTTCCCGATAGGATATAGTTTTGACTTTCTGCGGTTTCTGAACAGAGATGAATTTGGCTATTTGTTCCAGCTGTTCCTGCGGGTCAGAGATCAGGCTCTCCAAAGTCACATTGTGCAGTTTTGGGTGATCAGCGAGCATAGTGTCCAGCCATTGTTCCATTTCACCTAGGTGCTGGAGGTGTTTGTTAGCGGCTTGAAAATTGACTTTTAATTTCCCGGGGAAAGTTTTCTTTTGGGGGGGAAGCATTGTCCAGATAGACCGCAAAGGTCGCCTATCCATAAGCGCTTGGCAAGCAGCTTGATACAGCAAGTCTTGTCGGCTAAAGCGAATAATTTTAGCGCCGGATTGACGAAGTAAGCTTTTGATTCTGTTGAAAGAAATTAGTTTTTTCTTAACCAGTGCATCTAGAAAATCAGTTTGAATATGCACAAAAACTGTTTCATCTTTTGTGTTTAGCCTCTGTACCGCGTCAAGGTAATGTAGGAGGTGAAAGTCCTCTATGCTCTCTAATATTTTTAGAAGTGGCTTGCCGGTATACTCCACCGGCCGTCCAAGTCCGTTGATATGCATAAGTTCGGATAAATACTCGCCGTCGCTATACGGCGTAGATAAAAGTATAATCGGCGTAACGTGACGCTTGGCATCGCTTATATTGAGGCAATTTGGTAATTTTGCAGGCCAACTAATGCTGTTAGGCGCTAAATCATATTGAGCAGATATAATATTGATGTCGGGATATTGTTTTCTTAGAGACTTTACTAAAGCTTTTTCCCCTTTTTTAATGAACACCAATATTTGCAGAATACCCTTGAAAGAAGAAAGGCTTTTAAACTCTTGAATGCTGGTTGTTTGGCACTTTAACCTGCCTACTAGGTTTGTGAATTCATCAAAAAATTCGTCTTCGGCTATAAAGAGTGTGGATTGATCCAATGTGCCAAAAGTGTGGGGCCAACCCCAGTAGCGGAGGTGGTTTATCAATTGGGCCGCTTTTGATTGTTCTTTATTTTGCAATTGGAAGCCCCACCACTATTAAATTAACGACTTGCTTTCAGGATAGTGTCATCAGGCTTCTCGTACGTCCACTAAAACCAAGTCTGACGTATCATTGGTAATGCTTGGCACAACACCTAGGCGCTGCATTTTACCGTTGGTTGAAATTTTAAAAGCATGAACACCTGGTTCAACCTCGGTTTTGAATGATAAATTTTGTGAGAATTGCCAATCGAAATCGAATAGAAGTTGCACCTTGCTCACTTTGTCAGTTCTGTTTTCAAACCGAACGACAAACTCTTTTGGCAGGGGTTTTTCTTTTCCAGTTCTAAAAATGAACCGAGGGTGAGGTCTTGTAACATTGAGAAACGGTTGTCCCGGAACTGGCTCTATACCAATTAAAACGTGCAAGACGTCAAGTTGAGTTGGATGATTTTTTTCTGTTACTCTTGTAACTTCGTAATATGTATCCGACACCTGCTGGTAGCCTTTTTGCGGATCAATGAAGCGCAGGCAGTTTTCCCTCATTTCTTCAGTAGGGTCTATGCCGAGAAAACTACTAAGTTCGTCTAAAAACGCCTCTTTTTTGGCGATCGCTTTGTCATAGTCAATTAAAAGTATCGGTGAATTGAGTGCAGCGGTTTGCTCCACCATTTCATTCATTCTATCAGCGCTAAATCGCAACGCGTGGTGAATGCTCGCATTGCTTCTACTTACTTGGCTCATTGCTGTCGCCAGTGTGTTACGCCACACTATAATGATGTGCGGGTTACGTAGGTCTGCTTCAATTTGGTCAATATATTCAAGACTATGGGGCATTTTCCAACCCCATGTATCGTAGGTGTTATTGCGGTCTGCAATCATATCCCGAATATGGCCTAAGTCTTTCTTCAAAAACTGAGGGTCTTCGTGATTGGCGCCGAGCCGCAGGCCGAGGTTCACGCCTAGTTCGCGTACAGTGCCTGCCACCATTGACGTGCCGCCTCGGGCAGACCCCATAATGACCACGGTTTTAGCCTGAGAATGATCCGGTTTCCCAATAGTATAATGATGTTTGGATGCCATATCGTTTTTCATACGCTTGTGATGCTGAGTTTTATTCCCTTATGCCTTGGTAAACACGCTAATGCAGTCAAGGTCGGGCATGAAGGCCGGATCATCCTTGGCTCCGGGGATGCTTTCATCCCAGCCGATGATTTGCTGGCTGACGATTTTTAACCCTGCTTTATGCACTAGGTAAGCGAACAGGCTTTTGCTCATATAATTGCGCCAATGGGGCTGTTTCTGGAACTCACCACCAAGGGCATTTGTCCAGTTTGAATGGTGAATTAGGCCAAGGGCGCCGGGTTTCATTACGCGTGCAAACTCAACGGTGTAGGCTTCAACCACTTCCGGCTCAAAATGCACCATCGCATCAAAGCAATACATCAGGTCAACACTGCTATCTGCAACGCCGGGCAATACTGTGCCGTTAGTCTTTACGAGTTCAACATTGTCTGCGTCTTTAAAGCGGTCCGCACAAAAATCGATACATTCCTGATTGATGTCCACACCAACAACTTTGTCTGAAATTTTGCGCAGCATTTCAGTGTTGCGCCCATACCCTATCGCCAAATCAATGGTCAAACCAAATTGTTTGCCTTCAAGACGTGGTTCGATGAAGTACTTCCAATGTCGGTTTAACGAGCCTTCCGCTAGTTGGAAATACTCGGATTCCTTAAAGGGGTCACCGGAAATTTGCGCAGAGTCTACAAGTGCAGTTTCAGACATGGTAAAGGCCTATAGTCTAATAATGAAAATATTTAAGGCTGAGTACCACCAAACGATAAGTTGGGCAAGCTTAAGGGTAGAACAGGGATTACGCTAATATTTCCGCTAGAGTGGGGCTTTGTCCGCGAACTATTGCCATTTAATAGAATTTAATTCCTAAATAGGCCCGCTTTCCTTCCAAATAAGAAAAATTTGTTTCGTTTAGGGGTTAATCTTGCGCTACACCCGCGCCATGTATAAAAGCCTTTGTAGGTATGGTTTCTGTGCGCGGGCATTTTGCGCCGGCAAATATTGGTAGTTTAGATGACAAAAACGCTAACACATTTAAAACGTCTGGAAGCTGAAAGCATCCAGATCATGCGGGAAGTGGCGGCT
>JAESTR010000049.1 GCA_016763495.1 Kordiimonadaceae bacterium | reverse complement strand
TTGTACCGCTTATAAACAGTTCCAATGAAGCCGACGCTTCAGACTTTTTTTTCACAACGCTACCAATACAACCGGCAGAAAAAGGGTATTATGTTTTTCCTGTAAACATGGTTAAACGTACCATGGAGGCAGACGGCCTAGCGGATGCAGGTTTGGTTCATTCCGCCGACCCGAAGCGATTGGGAGCCTTATTTAACGCTGACACTATATTATATGTAGAAATCCAGAAATGGGAATCTAATTATAATGTGCTCTCTGCTAGCACCACAGTATCATTCCGATACAATCTCAAAAGTGCAAAGACGGGCGCTAGTGTCTGGTTGAATGAAGCCACTCATACTTTGGCGTCGTCAAGCAGTTCCGGTAACATTTTTGCTGATTTGATTGTAACTGCAATCTCTGGAGCCATCAACAGCATGAGGTCGGATTATACCCCTATCGCAAATATGGCTAATACAATTGCGCTATCCACAGAAGGCAGAGGCATTCCAAGCGGGCCGTATTCCCCTCTATTCGGTTCGGAGGCTGATGTTAAAGCTTATCCAGCTACAGGTTCAGGTTGGGTAGGAGGCCCGGAGCCAGAAAGCGCATCAGCGGTGGCCGAAACAGCGAGCGAAGTGAAGTCAAAAGAATCTTCCGATCGTTAGTAACTCACTCAAAATGCCTACAAAAAAAGCCCGCTAGGATATAGCGGGCTTTTTCTTTGGAAGTGTTCTTGGTTACTAGCCGTCTAGCTTTGGCTTTAGCAGCTGGTTCACCACGCCGGGGTTGGCTTTTCCGCCTGTGGCTTTCATCACTTGGCCCACAAAGAAGCCTATCAGCTTATCTTTACCACCGCGGTACTGCTCTAGCTGGCCGGGGTTGGCAGCGATGATTTCATCGATAATTTTTTCGATCGCACCAGTGTCGGAAACCTGCTTCAGGCCTTTTTCTTCCACAATGGCTTCAGCGCCTTTTCCTGTCTCGAACATCACTTCAAACACATCTTTGGCGATGCGGCCTGAAATGGTGCCATCTTCAATAAGCGCGAGAAGTTCAGCGCCTTGCTCAGCTGACACGGGGCTTTCACTAATGCTTTTGCCTGCTTTATTCAGCGCACCAAACAAGTCACCGGTTACCCAGCTTGTTGCTTTGCCAACAACCGCCTTGGCATCTTTACCTGCAGCTTTAGCAAGTGCCGCCAACAGCGCCTCAAAATAGGCTGCCTGTTCTTGCTCTGCTACCAGTACACTGGCGTTATAGTCATTGAGGCCAAGCTCTTCCATAAAGCGGTTTTTCTTGGCATCAGGCAATTCAGGCAACGTGGCACGTGCAGCATCGATGAAAGCATCATCAAATTCAAGCGGCAACAAGTCAGGATCAGGGAAGTACCGATAGTCCATCGCATCTTCTTTTGACCGCATAGACCGTGTTTCGCCCTTCACGGGGTCAAACAAACGCGTTTCTTGGTTAATCGTGCCACCATCTTCGATGATGTCAACTTGACGCCGCGCTTCGACTTCAATTGATTGACGTACAAAACGAATAGAGTTGAGGTTTTTAAGCTCACAGCGCGTACCAAGTGGGTCACCCACTTTACGAACAGATACATTCACATCTGCGCGCATGCTGCCCTGCTCCATATTACCGTCGCACGAGCCGATGTAGCGCAGAATGCTACGGATCTTGGTAACATACGCTGCCGCTTCTTCAGGGCTGCGCATATCAGGGTCAGACACTATCTCCATCAAAGCAACACCTGTGCGGTTCAAGTCCACATAAGTATATTGCGGATGCTGATCATGCATAGACTTACCAGCGTCTTGCTCAAGGTGGATACGCTCAACGCCAACATCTTTGGTTCTGCCGTCACCAAGGTCAAGGCGTACAACGCCCGGGCCAACGATCGGCAATTTAAACTGCGAAATCTGGTAGCCTTGCGGCAAATCAGCGTAAAAATAGTTTTTACGGTCAAACACAGAGTATTTGTTGATCACTGCGCCAATGGCGAGGCCTGTGCGCACAGCTTGGCGCACACACTCCCCGTTAATAGTTGGCAACATGCCCGGCATCGCGGCGTCTACGAGGCTTACCTGCACGTTAGGCTCCGCACCAAACTCAGTTGATGCCCCAGAAAATAACTTTGATTTAGACGAAACCTGAGCGTGGATTTCCAAGCCGATTACGACTTCCCAATCCCCAGTAGCGCCTTGAATTCTATAAGATGACATGCGCTTATCTCCACCAAACATTAGGTTCTGCCGTGAAGCCTGCAGCTTCTTCCAGCACACCGGAAACTTTAAATACGGTTTCTTCGTCCCACGGTTTGCCGAGTATTTGCAAACCAAGGGGTAAGCCTTTCGCGTCCAGCCCGGCTGGAACGCTTGAGCCCGGCAAACCAGCAAGTGACGCAGGCACCGTGAACACATCATTCAAATACATTGCCAAAGGATCATCAGACTTTTCACCAAACGCAAACGCCGCAGACGGCGCTGTTGGTGTTAGAATGACATCTACAATTTTGTACGCATCGACAAAATCATTGGCGATAAGCTGGCGCACGCGCTGCGCTTTCAAATAATACGCATCATAATAGCCCGCTGACAGCACGTAGGTGCCAATCATTATGCGGCGCTTCACTTCTTCGCCAAAGCCAGCGGCACGAGTTGCTTCATACATGCCCGGCAAACCACCCGTTTCAGGGGTCACACGTGTACCGTAACGAACACCGTCATACCGTGACAGGTTAGAAGATGCTTCTGCTGGTGCCACAATATAATAAGTCGGCAAGGCGTATTTTGTGTGCGGCAAGCTGATATCAACAATCTCAGCACCGGCGGCTTTCAGCCACTCAATACCCTTTTGCCACAGCGCTTCAATTTCAGCGGGCATGTCATCAAGGTAATATTCTTTTGGTATACCCACTTTAAGTCCGCGAATATCGCCTGTAAGCGCGGCTTCAAAATTTGGCACGGGCATATCAACACTGGTGCTGTCTTTGGTATCAAAACCGCACATGCTTTCCAGCATGATCGCACCGCCGCGCACGCTGCGCGTAATG
>JAESTR010000048.1 GCA_016763495.1 Kordiimonadaceae bacterium | reverse complement strand
TAATGCCCCAGCGGCTTGCGGCTTAAGCCGCAAGTCCTGCACCCCCTAAAATTCCGATACCTAGAAACAGAATCCATTGCGGCATCAGCAAAAAATTCTGCTTTTTCATCGTCACCAAACTAAGACTCCTCAAACAGTAAGCCACAGTTTGAATTTGCGCTAACCACGCCAGTTCAATCCCGCTTGGGTATATAGCTGCCCAGCCAAAACAGCCCGCCATCAAAAGCAGTGAAATGGTTACCAAATGCCAGCAGTAATAGTTGGTGTATTTCGGAACCGGATGAATATCACTTGCTTCCAAAAGCGCCTTGGCGTGGATGGGCCCACCCACGAAGGTATGGAGGGCAAAAACGCCGAAACTGGCGACTGCTGCTGCTATCAGATAACTATTCATGGGTGTCTCCCTGCTTTTATGTTGCCTGAGAAAACTGACAATAGCAGGGGAAATATTTAGTTGGCTCGCTGGCGGCGATATGTCGCAAATGCCGCCAACAAACTATCAGATAGTTTACCTTAGGACCCCAGTGAATATACGCCGCCTTTTTTAAGCGCCCGTGCATACGCTGGGCGAGCCTGCACCCGTTTGAGATACGTTTGCAAATTGGGGGTTTTAGCAAGAGCACCCGTTGCTTCAGCAAATTCCAACACAAATGTTATATGTACATCCACTGCAGAAATCTGGGTGCCCATGAAATAGTCGCTATCACCTAATGTGCCTTCTAGATATGAGATCTGCAAATCCACTTGGCTACTAATACGCGGCCCAAGTGGCGCGCCTGCATCGCCTAAGAGGCTAACATATAGTCCCAACAAAAGAGGCAGAATGGCCGACCCTTCCGCGTGATGCATCAGTTCGTTATACCGCTCATAGTCTGGGTCTGTTTGCCTAGGGCACAGCGTACCTCTGGAATAGGTGCGCGCTAGATAATCAAGGGCGGCGCCGGACTCAGCGATTTTCAAATCGCCATCTTCCAAAACAGGCGCTTTACCAAGCGGATGAATTTCCAACAGACTATCAGGCGCAAGTCTTGTTTTTGCATCTCGTTGGTAGTGTATAATTTCATAGTCCACGCCGAGTTCCTCCAGCATCCACAAATGGCGCTGTGACCGGCTGTTATTCAAATGGTGTATTTTAATCATGGCACATCCCTCACTAAATTCAATAAATGAAATAGGGCGAAAAGTGCAAATGTTAGTCACAAAATTTGGTGCATAAAAAATGGGGCGCTTGCCTATGCTAGCGCCCCACTATTCTCAATGGGAAGCACCTATTGGTTCAATAAGTAAACTGCCAGCATTTTTCGTTCGTCATCTGTCAAGTCGGCGGCAGGCATGGCAGCCGGCGGGCTTTTCAGTAATGCGATAATACCCGGTACATCAAAGCGACCTTTCAACTGATCAAGCAACTTTATCTCGATGCCCTCAGGTGCTTTTTCTGGATCATGACAGGAAACGCAGGTACCACCATCAAACAGCTCCTGCCCTTCTGCTGAAAGCGCTGCTATTTCTTCCGCGGAAAAACCAGCGAGCGGCGTGGTGGAAACTTCCGTTACCTCGATAGACGCAGTATCAGCCACTTTCATGTCACCCCAGCCGATGCTGTATATGGTGCCTGAATAATCGTCAGAGATATAAATGGTGCCGTCATTACCTTGTATGATATCAACCGGACGACCCACAACATCCTCATTCAGCTCAAAGCCAGTCAGAAAATCTCGCTGCATGATGCTACCATCTTCAGCAAAATGAGCAGAAATAACTTTGTAGCCGGAAAGCACACTGCGGTTCCAAGAGCCATGCAATGCGATCAAGGCTGCGTTCTCATACCCGGCTGGCGCATTGTCTGGATTTAGAAACTTGATACCAAGAGGGGCCACGTGAGCGCCTAGGCCGGCGGCCATCGCTGTTGATGCGGCTATTTCAGCCTCTTTACCTACACCAAACTCCGGGTCTGTCACCTTAGCGTCGAATGTGATGGGCCACCCATAGAACTGACCTTCTTTAATATGGTTCAGCTCACACTGAGGTATATCATCCCCTAGCAGGTCACGGCCATTGTCTGTGGCATACAAGTTACCGGTGCCCGGCTGCCAATCAAAACCAACACTATTCCTCAGGCCGGTTGCGTAGGTCGTGCGCTCGCTACCATCTGGACGCATCCGCAGCATAGTGGCACGCAGAGGGTTTTCTTCAACGCATGCGTTGCAGCTAGAGCCCACAGTTACATAAAGCCAGCCATCAGGGCCAAAGCCAACAGTGCGTGTGTCATGGCCGCCTTCAGGCAGATCACCCAGAAGTAATTCTGTCTCGCCTACAGTGCGCGCTTCAGCATCAAATGGCATGCGGGTAACTTGCGTGGTTTCACCCACATAGAGATATCCATCCTTTATGGCCACACCGTGCGGTGAAGCCTGCAACCCTGAAACCAATATGGTCCGGCCATCAGATTGGCCGTCACCGTCACTATCTGCATGCAACAGAATGATGTCACCATTACGCTTACTAGCAACAACTATATCACCAGTTTTCGTGATGCGCATGGCTCGGGCGTGTGGCACTTTGGTTGCAAAAATACCAATTTGAAAACCATCTGGCAAATTAAACCGCTCCGCTAATGTCTGCTCAGACGGCGTTTCCAGTTGTTTGCCCGTAATGAAATCAAACATAGGCCCTTTGACTGTAAAGTTATCCGGCAATGAAAGCCATATTCCCCCTACTGCTAAAATAACAATTGCGAAAAACCCAATCAGTATTTTCTTAATCATGCTGTCCCCTTCCCATTCACTTATAAGCAATACTTAGTTCGCCGGACCGAGTGACGCAAGAAAAGGCTATATAAACCAAGCCCATACGCACGCTTGAAACGCAAACGAAACGTCGCTGCTCCCCACTTACTCTATAGTCCTTAGTACACTCGTGATTATATGCCGATACAAATATAAGTAGTTGCATCCTATTGCATACGTATGAGACGCCCAGACAGACTTTTCAATTGGTAAATCGTTGAAAGGGCGTTTGTATAGCAACTAAAAACACGGCAAATACTCTAACCTGAGAGACGCTCTAGGCTTCTTTCCACGATCCAACACCATTCACCGTCGCAGAATTTTCTGCTGACAAAAAATGTCAGTAGCGATATGGTAGATCATAGACATGAGACGTTCAGACAGACTTTTTCAAATCGTAAATTACTTGCAAGGCCGCCGCGTTGCAGTGACAGCAAATGATATTGCTGAAGAATTTGATGTAAGCGTGCGTACTGTTTACCGCGATATACAGGACTTGGTGTTAACGGGGGTGCCCATAAGCGGCGAGGCTGGCGTCGGCTATTTGATGGCCCGCAGCCATTGCTTACCCCCCATGACACTGGAAGTAGGCGAGCTGGAAACCCTAATGCTAGGCGCGGCCATGGTTAATAGCTGGACAGATGCCACGATGGCAAAGTCTGCGCGCAGCTTGGTCAACAAATTAAAACAGGTAATGTCTGACAAAGACCGCGAAATATTTGCAGGGACTGCTCTTTTCGCACCGCCCACCGGAAGGCAGATCCCGTGGACAATTGATTTTTCAGCCCTGCGTACTGCCATTCGAGAAAAACAAAAAATTCGCCTAGACTATATGGACCAAAAAGACGATGTCACAGAACGCATAGTTAGGCCTTTATCCATGTCGTTTTTTGGCGCGACTTGGCTGTTTCATGGCTGGTGTGAATTACGAAAAGACCACCGAAACTTTAGATTAGACCGAATGCAGGCGGTGACAGTTCTGGAAGAAACCTTTGTTGACACGCCGGAGACATCTCTTAGGTATTACCTACAACGACACGGCTTTAAAGATGGCTTGCATGACTGATGACCACAGGCCAAAACGCACAAAAAAGGCCGCAAGCAATGCTTACAGCCTTTTTCAATTCATAAATTGCTCTCTATTCAATAGTCCATGTTTGGCCAGAATAGATCATTTCTTTCAACGTTTTTTTACCTTTAAAGCTGTCCACTTGGGCATTCACCGCTTCGGTATAGGACTGCTCAGCTTGGTTTGCATATAGCACACCCATAGCCATCGGCTCATCGACAACGCCACGCATACCAAGTTCTGCAAGCATACGAGACATCTGCAAATTGCTTTCGTCATGCACCAAGATATCATCTTCAGTGACGCCATTTTCACCAATGGTTGCAACTTCGAGCGAGAAGCTTGCCAGATTAAACACAACACCTTTGTTTTTCTCTTTGCCAAAAATCATCTTCTCGCCGTTTTCCAACAGCAATTGCATATCAGCGGCTACAGATTTGGCTGTCACATCAGCCCAAGTGGCATCATTGTAAACAATACAGTTTTGAAGAATTTCAACAAAGGCCGCCCCTTTAAACTGCTGTGCACGGATAAAGACACCCGGCATATGCATTAGTGCAGTATCAACGGTACGTGCCACAAAACGTGCACCTACACCCAGAGCAAAACTCAGAGGATTAAGCGACGGGTCAATGGAACCCTGCGGCGTGGAAGGGGACTTTGTGCCCACATCAGACGTCGGTGAAAACTGTCCTTTGGTCAGTCCGTAAATTTTATTGTTAAACAACAGAATGTTCAAATCAACATCGCGGCGCAACACATGCATTAAGTGATTGCCACCAATTGACAGGCCGTCACCGTCACCCGTGATCATCCATACGTCCAGCTCGGGGTTCGCAAGCTTGACGCCGGTAGCGACAGCCGGTGCACGCCCATGGATCGTATGGAAACCGTACGTATCCATATAATATGGGAACCGACTAGAGCAACCAATGCCTGACACAAAAACTGTATTTTCGCGAGTTGCACCTATTTCAGGCAAAGTCCGCTGTAAGACTTTCAGAATTGCATAGTCACCACAGC
>JAESTR010000047.1 GCA_016763495.1 Kordiimonadaceae bacterium | reverse complement strand
TTGGAAAAATTGGAGCTATCCTTCTTAGTAAAGCTGGCATTGTAGCCTTTGTCTTCGCCCATATCCCGCAACTGAGATTTCAGCTCGCGCATTGCTAGCGCCATGCCAATATTATCGCCAGTAAACGGCTTGCCCGTGGCACCCAAGGCCATCGCGCCGTTTTCCAAACAACGAGCTGCGAGCGGGATGTCGTTGGTTATGCAGATATCCCCTTCACTGATGTTTTCTTCAATCCAGTCATCAGCAGCGTCAAAGCTGTCATTCACCACAACTTTATTCACTTTGGGACCAACAGGTATGCGCAGCCACTGGTTGCTCACAAGATGCACAACTAAATCATGCCGGTACGCCACTTTCAGGATTTCATCTTTAACGGGGCAAGCATCTCCATCCACATATATTTCAGGCACTTAAAGACTTTCTTTGTGGTTTATGAAGTGTTAACTCAGCATACCTATAAAGAGCATATCAGCTTTTGGAAAGATCCCCTTGAGATGAGGCCATTTCATATCATTTTCAAAATACTCGTCAGTATCGGTATTACTGCCGCAGCCCTTAGTTTTGGTGCACCCATATTAGCTCAAAACGTACCGACCATTAGCAAAACCGCAAGCGAAATACCTACAAAATCACCAAGTAAAGCGCCAAGCTTTGATGATGAAAGCGTGCAGAGGTCTGTCGGCTATATGCTCAAGCGTGCTCAATTAACGCGCACTCTCGCCACCGAGTATTTAGAATACCTGTATGAGCATCGCGACAATAGCAATATGCGCCTCATGGAAGACGCCGCACAAGTAATGGCTTTTGACCTTGTCTGTGAAGACGAGAAAATCCAAACTAAGGTCATCAACAATATTGCAACTGATACCAGCTTTCGGCTGGCAATGATGGCTGGAGAATCTGCTATCAGTGAGCGACTGGCGCGTATCACTGCCAAGCAGTCAGTGAATGACCGCATGGAACTCGTTGGAGACATAGCCACAACCGTGTTCATGTATGAAATTGGCAGACGCCGCGGTTTGTATGACGCGCTGGTCACTGATTACGGCACTAAGCGCTTTTGTGCTGGCATGGTAAAAGACATGCGTAACCGCTACAACGACCTTGCCAGCAACTTGGAACCATAAAGGCCGCCGACAAACTCTGTCTGCATACCCCCCTAACTAAGCTTTGGACAGCGCCTTTTGAAGGAACGAAACAGCCTCGTACGCCACGGATAGCCTATGGAACAACGACAGAAAACCATGGATCGTCCCATCATATACTTTGTAGGTGACATCAACGCCGGCATTTCTGAGCCGATCAGCAAACACTTTCCCCTCGTCCCTCAGCGGATCCATACCGGCCGTTATGATGATCGTCCTAGGGAAGTGCGTTAGATCAGCTTGCTGCACCAGAGAAACCATTGGGTGCGCCAACAAATCAAGGCTCCTTACATAGTCCGCTGCTGATGACATAATTGAGGCTTCCGTGAGTAAGTACCCGCCGCCTCCATACTCTTGCCGCGACGGGTACACATTAGCCGAACCCGGCTGAACATCAATCATGGGGTATACGAGCACAAGCGCTGTTGGTTTTTTGAGACCTTGTTCCTCACAGCTTAAAGATAGGGCCCCAGCGAGGTTACCGCCTGCACTGTCACCAAACACCGCAATATTATCAGAATCACCGCCAACAAGGCCCGCGTTTTCCTGCAGCCAACCATAGGCATCCACGCAGTCTTCCAATCCGCAGGGGAACTTGTGTTCTGGCGCGAGCCTGAAATCCACAACAACCACAAGCCGCTGTAATTCGGTAGCAAGCAAGGCAGCTAATGGCGCGTATGGCGCCGCGCCAGAGAGTGCCCAACCACCCCCTTGAATGAGAAATAAAACCGGCAATACTGCAGTGCCACCCGAAGGCTCAGCACTTCTAGGGTGCTCTGCGCTACTGGAATGCTCAGCACCACCGGGATAAAACGTAAGCCCCGTGATCTGCCGACCATCCCGCGCCGGGATAGTAATAGTTCCTTGTTGTATTTTTGGTGCGACGGGCGCAGCCGCGAGAAACATGGCCTCCAACCCCGCACGGCGCTCGTCGATCGTTAGTTCGTCAAACGCAGAAGGGTCACCTACAGCTAGTTCCGCTAGAAACACAGCTGTTTCGGGTTCAGGGTGCTGATTAACCATTATCAGCGCCTAAAAGCTGGCCCTTAAGCCAACAGACCATGTTCTCGGCGCGCCGTAATAGCCCAGCTCGTACCCTAGACTATCAGACAGATCGAAACCGTGGCTGCGGTATCGTTTATCTGTGATATTTTTAATGCCAGCAAAAAGCTCCCACACTTCACTTTCGGACCGATAAGTGACTTGTGCATTCATCAGGCCATAACCATCCTGTGCCAATATTTCGCTGCTACTTACCGTGGGATAAGTTTTACTCCGGTAAGAGGCATCCGCATGTAGCAGGATGGAAGCTCCGCTCCCTACTTCCACATCATAATCTGCGGCCAGATACAACGTCCATTTTGGGGCGTTCACCAGTGACCGCTCGTCACTAATATCCGTACCACCCGGACCTATATATTCATCATAGCCCGCGTCTGTATAGGTAACTGAGCCAGATAAGTTTAAGTTCGCAGTTGCACGGCCTACGACTTCAAGCTCAATACCTTTTATTGTGGCGGCGCCTGCATTAGTGAACAATGCAACAAAGGATGCATCTTCGCCCGCGATGAAGCTCGAAAGCTGAAGGTTTTTATAGTCGTTGTAAAAAGCTGCAATATTCACGGTAGCCCGCCTGTCTGCCACAGTTGCTTTACTGCCAACTTCATAGGCCCAAAGTGTTTCAGGTTCATAGGAACGTGCGTCACCTGCTGTATTAGAGCGGCCATCAAAGCCGCCACTTTTAAAACCTTTACTCACGCTGGCATAGATCATGTGACCGTCATTCAAGTGATAATTTAGGCCGAGCTTCGGGGAAACATTGCTCCAACTTTCTGTCACATCCACGTCTGTTGCTCTAAATCCCTGCCCTATCTGCGGCACAAGCGGTGTTGTTGCACCAAAAAACTCCTGCACCCTCAAAAACTCTTTTTCTTCATAGGTATAACGCAGCCCTGCGGTAAGCGTTAGCGCGTCGGTCAGCGGGATATCGGCTTGTCCGTATGCTGCATAACTACGA
>JAESTR010000046.1 GCA_016763495.1 Kordiimonadaceae bacterium | reverse complement strand
GTATTCCTACCAGAATAACTGGTCGGGGAGACAAGATTCGAACTTGCGACCCCCTGTACCCAAAACAGGTGCGCTACCAGGCTGCGCCACTCCCCGACGCGAAGCAGGGTATAGGTTCTGCGGGTTTCAGAAGCAAGAGAAAAAAGCACAGTTTTCGAAAAAAAAATAAAACCCAGCAAATACGGTGAAAGGCTCCCAAAAGTCCTAAATTAATCCCAAGCCAAATTTTCGTTTTGTTTCGCAGAAATCATAGAAACCTGCCAAATGTACCCTTTGGCCGTAGCTTGAAATACCACTGTTTTTGGTAAATGCTTTGCTTTGACCTAAATTAAACTAGTTACCTTATTTTATAGGGAGTACCTACTGTTATACAGAGAGGGCAACCCTGTATTTGATACAAAAAACCACTAAAAGGGGAGATTTGGATGACACTTATATTATTGGGTATTATTGCAGTATTCTTTTTATACACTGGCCTACACAGCTTGATAGCGCCTAAAAAATTCGCGCAGATGCTTAATTTAGAACCAATCGAGCGGTCAGGCGAAATTGAGATTCGCGCCCAATACGGCGGTTTCTTTTTGGCCGCAGCTTGCTCACAAATAGCAGGCATATTGGGCTACCTGCCTGCAGCAACAGCTTTGATGGTAAGTTTCGTTATCTTTGGCGGACTGATTGGCGGCCGACTTATTGCCCTGTTTTGGCCGGGATCAGCACCGATTAGCCCCACAATACGGTCTCTATTTATAGTCGATGCAATAGGCGCAGTAGCCACCGCATACGCACTATACGGATAGAGTTAACAGGGAAGCCATTTTCAGCTAGGTGTGTCGTGCGATTCCAAAGCATAATTGCATGACATACATGCTGGCTTCATTGTAAAATAGCACCAAACCGCCCGCGTTACTGTGTGTATTTAACGCGGCGATAACGGGCGAAATTTGTGGGTTCGGTTAGGTCCGGCAAACGCACTATTTGGCGCACTTCCATATAATCGCCGTCGTCTGATAACGTACGAGTGGCAAGCATCAGTTCCTGACCGTCTTTGTACGCGGCGGAATTTAGCTCTGTATCACTAGCAGCTATAACGGAAATCGAATCTGCGAGCATGCCACCATTGAAAGGTTTTCTCTTGCCGTCAGGTTTTGCACCAAAGCTATAATCATGCTGGCCACCCCCTGCATCCGTCCAGCCCATATGGAAGGTTAGCACGCCATCGTTTTCGTCGATGCTATAGGTGCCTGCAATAGGTGCCTCCCCTTGTTCATAGATGCATGTAAGCGGGATAAGCTCCCAGTTTCCGAGGAACTCTTGATAGGGTGGTTTTAGTGGCATTGTGGCCAGCTCCAGACTTGCCTGAGATTAACAAAGGAATCATCCCGAATTGATCGCGGATTTACCGGTGAATTTGTGGGCCTATGTAGCCTTATTCTTTTACACGGCCAATCTTTTTAAAAAGCGCATGGCAAGAAATGACTGTGCCTCGGTCTGACGTTACTTTCCCTGTAACAGTAATGACACCGTCCGCCTCGCCCTGAACTTCTGCCGTGCCCTCAAGCCACTGCCCTTTAAACCCGGCACCCACAAAGTCAGTTACCATACGAATAGTAACAAAAGGCGGCTGCACCACTTCCATAACCGCACGCGAAAGTAAAATATCAGCAAATGTCATCAACATACCGCCGTGGCAAACACCTCCTGCATTGATGTGTTTATCGAGTACACGAAAGCCGCGTACCCAGCCATCTTTACTTTCCAAGTCGAATATTGGGCCATTTTCCCAACCAAAGTTTGACCAAGATACAATTGGTTCATACCCGGCGGGTGGGTTGGATTCAGCAATCATTTCAGGGGTGGCTGTACGCGGCTGCATAAATGTTTAAATTCCGTCTAACGAGTTTAAGGGAGAGGCTTGCTGTTTAACGCGGTTTAATACCTTCAACAACATACTCAGCTTTTAAACTAGATCTATTTAGGTGGCATATTCCCAAGCAGTATATGGCGAACAATATCACCCGTCTGCAAGCCTAGCTCTGCCGCTCTGCCCCCCGCAAGTTCTAACACAGCTTTTGCAGGCCCTATGGATGGCCTCCCTGTATCAGTTTGCGGCTCTGCGTTCGCGACAATGTTTAATATAGAGCCATTTTTACGCAAGAAAATGATATCAAGTGAAATAGGTACATTCCGCATCCAGAAGGACCGTTTCTCTATGTTAGGGAAAATGAACAGCATGCCTTTGTCGTCAGCTAATTCAGTGCGGTACATAAGGCCTTGTTGGCGCTGTTTCGCAGTAAGGGCAAGCTCGACTTGAAATACATGCTCAGCGCCACCCGCTTGGTCAATGACAAGCGGGCTGAAGTTGGCAGCACGTGCCGTTGCAGACGCGCCAAGAAAGCCCGTAAACAAAGCAATTAATAAAAAGGGTTTCAAAGGAGATATTAGCTTACCCAAAAACACCACCACGACATTAAGCCGCCGCGAATATATTGGCGAAAAATCAAACATTATAAACCACCCGGCAAAATTCCACACATGTCATGCGGGGAAAATGCCCTAAAAAGGCATGAAGCATCAAGCCTTTTATTCAGGTTGCTTAAACGTCACCCGGCAAAGCTATTTGCGCCACTAAAGGTCCACGCTCACCTGTGCCTATTCTCACTTTGACATCCTGTGCTGGTTCAAGATCTGTCAAACCAGCTCGTCGAAGTGTTTCAATATGCACAAAAATATCCTGCGTGCCTTCCCCCAGCGAAACAAAACCATACCCTTTGGTACGATTAAACCATTTCACTTCAGCTGATTCGAATTCAGTGGACACCTCAACATCCATCCCAGGGTGGGAGAATGATGACCTGCCAATGTCTTCTGGCTTCACTGCTGTGGAAAGATCAAGTGACTGAACACGTGTCGCTTGGCGCCCTCGTTCCCGTGCAACTGCATTGCATACAACTGTTGTGCCTTCTGGCACAGAGCGTCGCCCTACATCACGTAACACTGAAAAATGGAGTAAAACATCCCCATCATCATCATCAGGAACAACAAACCCGTAGCCCTTTACGGCATCAAACCACTTAACCTTCCCGGTTAATTGGCTGCCAAGGTCCTCAGGCGTAACTTCAGAACTTACTATACTGCGGCCGTCCATACTATTCCCCCCTCTAGGAAAATAAATGCTTACCACGTAATAAGTGCATACTACGGGTTAACATGCCGTTAATCACGCTATGCTAGACCCAAAAAAGAACGCCCGCAACTAAAATTTATTGCGGGCGCTCTTTAGCAACTCGTTGTTAGCTGAGGGTTTTTCAGTGTCCGCCAGCTTTTTCGCTATTTTTTTCACCTTCAACATGGTGATTAATCAAGCCAGCATCATACAACTTCTGCGTGAGAGGCTCCAGTAAGGTTGCTACACCAATATAACCTACGATTGACATTGTGATAGTATAAGGCAAGGCCATAACCACCATTCGCATGTAACTCAGGCGGATTAGCGGTGCCAAAGCTGATGTCAGCAAGAACAAAAATGCTGCCTGTCCGTTAGGTGTCGCAACTGACGGAATGTTAGTTCCTGTGTTAATCGCTACAGCCATAAGTTCAAACGTTTCTCTGCTAATCGTACCAGCTTCTAACGCCTTAGCTATTTCACCGATGTAAACTGTTGCAACGAATACATTGTCAGATATGGCCGACAAGACACCATTTGCCACATAGAAGGCTGTAATCTGGTCATTACCTTCCAAACTAAGCACAAACTCGATGACAGGCGTAAACAAGCTCTGATCACTGATCACACCAACAATGGCAAAGAACACAACAAGCAATGAAGTAAACGGAAGCGCTTCTTCAAAGGCGTGACCAATTTGATGTTCTTCAGTGATACCAGTAAGCGCAGTGATAAGAACGATAACAGAAAGACCGATCAAACCAACTTCAGCTAGATGGAACATCAAACCAATTATCAGCCTCACCCCAACCAAAGCCTGTACAACCAGCGCCGCTTTATCGCGGTCTGTACGGTGCTTGCTTTCGTGTACGTCAAAGTCTTGTAGTATTATTAACACACGTGACGGTATTTTTGCGCCGTATCCAAACCAACCGGTTAATTCCAACACCAAGCAGGTTAACAACCCAGTGAAGAATACAGGGATCGTTACAGGAGACATGCGAAGGAAAAACTCAACAAACTCCCAGCCAGCAACACCGCCGATGATAAGATTTTGAGGCTCTCCAACAATTGTCATCACACCACCAAGGGCAGTACCAACAGCAGCATGCATCATTAAACTACGCAAGAAAGCACGAAAGCCCTCAAGATCATCGCTATGCTGCGTGTCAAATTCTGCATCTGATAAATGGTCATGGTCATGGTCAAACGATTTGCCCGAAGCCACTTTATGGTAGATGGAATAGAAACCAACTGAGACACTAATAATAACCGCGGTTACAGTAAGTGCATCAAGGAAAGCTGACAAAAACGCCGAAAGGAACGAGAACATAAGCGACAACAGCGCTTTATTCTTCACGTTCACCAATATTTTTGTAAAGGCAAACAGCAACAGGTTTTTCATGAAATAGATACCAGCTACCATGAAAACCAACAGCAAGATTACCGGCAAACCAACTTCTACTTCATGCAGTACCGTTTCGGAACTTGTCATGCCGATCGCTACCGCCTCGATGGCTAACAAACCACCCGGCTGCAAAGGATAACATTTAAGTGCCATCGCAAGTGTGAAGATGAACTCCACCACTAAAGCCCAACCTGCGACATACGGGTCAACGTAGAAATACAAAATTGGGTTGAGAACCAAAAAGGCTAAGATGGTTTGCTTGTACCATGTAGCCGAATTTCCCAGGAAATTTCTTCCAACCGGGTTCGCAAAAAGCGACATACTGTTTCCTTTATAAACTATTCTGCCCACTACAGACTGTTTTATAATTATTCTTTTATTTATCTAATGGCTTTTTTTAGAGCGCAAGCGCCCTGAGTGCAAGGCAAACCGGACAAAACCCTCCGCTACGCAAGCATTGCAAAATAACGCCTATTAAATAAGAGACGCTTGAATTGAAATAAAATGGAATTACTGCGGCAGTAACAAGCGAAGTTCGTCTTCCGTGCTACTCAGAATCTGTTTTACGTGAGTAAATGAAAACCCTGTACGCAGCATTGCGGCCTTTTCTTTTTCAATTTTCTCTTCAGATGTTTTATCTGCACGACGAAAGGGCCCAAACCTTCGACGGCGCGCATAAGCGGCGGCGGCGGTTAAGTCCAAATCTTTTTCAGGATCTTCTTGCTCGGTGGCTAGCACATCATCCACAATTTGATCCGGCACACCTTTATACCTCAGGTCTTGCTCTATTGTGCGTAAGGGTTTGCCTTTCCGCAATAAGACCGCAAAGCGCTGTTTGGCATAATGCGCGTCATCAACATAACCGAGTCGCACACATTTGGCAGCCGCACTGGCTATCCAATTCAGCTGTTCATCGGTTGCCGGGGCATTCTCTTCGTTCCGGCGCCTTACTTTGCGCTCAAGTACTTGCCGTAAATTTGCTTCGGTTGATGAAAATCGCCCCAAATAGTGAAGCGCGGCGCGCTCCAAATAGCCTTCACTGACCTTCTTAGGGCGCTTTTCAGAGCGCTTTTGTCGGCCTGCCGTCATTATAAACTCTCTAAAACGTTCAAAAACCGGTTTAGTTCATCAGCCGTATTGTAATAGTGTGGTGACACGCGCGCTGCAGTTTCTATTCCCCGTGCACCATAATCAAGTCGCGTGTGGAATATGCTGGAAACTTGCACAGTGATACCCTTTTCAGCCATCGCTGTCTTTAGTAACGGAGCATCCCATCCTACCTTATTGAAAGTGATAATCGCTGCTTCTGCTATATCTGGACATTCAATTGTAACACCGTTAATAACGGCGAGATCTTTTCTCAAACCACTAGCTAAGGCCTGTAAATACGCTGTGGTTTTGCCAACCCCTTGCATCAGCAAATAGTCAAGCGCGGCACCAAACCCCATATTCACCAAACAGCTGCTTTCCCATGCTTCAAACATGGCGGCGTCCTCCGACAACTCGTATTCGCCGTCGGAGATCCAAGTCGCTGCTTTGTTCGTTACAACAATGGGGTCCAACTGTTGCCGTGCCGCTTTATCAATATATAAAAAACCCACTCCCCGCGGACCACGGAGGAATTTCCGTGATGTTGCTGTAGCCATATGGCAGCCAATGTCGGTGAAACTCACGGGTATTTGACCAACAGCCTGACAAGCATCCAAGATATAAAAGGCATTTGATCCGGCAGCTATTTGCCCCACAGCTTTAGCATCTGCGATCAAACCATCAGACGATGCGACATGGGCTAGGCTTATAATTTTTGTTTTATTGTCAACTAAATCAGCCAGATGCTCAATGTCTAAACTGCCATCTTGGCGTGCTCTCGCTACTCTAATTTCAACACCATCTCGCTTTTCGCGATGCAAGTAGGCAACATAATTACTGCAATATTCATTAAAAACGGTGATTATATTGTCGCCAGCGTTAAGGGGGATGCTGTAAAAAGCCTTCGTCCAAGCGTCGACGGCACTACCTGTAATCGCATAATCAGCCGATGAACCGCCAAAAAGCTCTGCTAGACTCGTATAGACACGCGACAAGGCAGCAGACTGTTGCTCTTGCGCAACATAGCCGCCCAAAGATATTTCCTGTTCCAAATAGCTTTTCATAGCTGCAACAACAGGTTCAGGCATTAAAGATGACCCGCAGTTATCCAAGTACACACCATGACCTAAGCCCGGCGTCTCCTGCCGTACACGCGCTACATCAGCTGAAGTTAGCATCGATCATATCCTTGCCATGGTTTCGACTTATTTATGAAATACCTGACATCTCGATACATAGGAACACATAAATTAGCTTGCAGATTCTGGTGACAAACTGTACCTCAGCGTTAATATTTGGTCACGTCTGACGCTACAAATGAACAGGCTAGCAAGAAAAGACGCAAGATAATTATGCGCTTTTTCAGTACATGGGTGACCAAAGAGATAAAAAGTTCGTGAATAAACACGAGCTTAGGGTTGTTGTTTTAGTAGGGCGCGGTTAGAGTTGAGGCCGGAGCAATTATGGTTGTAGCAGACACGATGACGGTAGTAACACCTACTCTTGATCCTAGCTTACCACGACGGTATGCCGATTTTGACACTCTTGTTGATGCTGTAGAGTATGCAGCTCAAGGCAAGCGTGGTGCGAACTTTTTCAATGCCAAGGGCGATTTGATCGAAGCATTGCCGTGGAGCAAAGTAAGAGATCAGGCCGTCATAGTTGGCCGCAAACTAGTCGGCATGGGCTTTAAAAAAGGCGACCGTATTGCAGTTATTGCTGAAACAAGCGCTAATTTTGTTAGTTTCTTTGTTGGCTGCCAATACGCAAGCGTATTGCCCGTACCACTGCCACTGCCAACTTCATTCGGCGGACGCGACGGCTATGTAGCTCAGCTTGAAAAGCAAATTGAAAGCTGTGGCGCCAACGGTATTATGGCCCCAGTCTTTATGGCTGAGATGATTGAGCAAGCCTCCGCTGACAAAGACATGGTATTTTCAGGCTGTTATGAAGACTACATCGCATCTGATGCCGATGGTGACCATGTTTTGCCTAGCCCTGATGATCTAGCTTATTTACAATATTCATCTGGCAGTACACGCTTCCCGCACGGTGTTGCGGTAACGCATAAGTCTCTACTAGCGAACACACACGGCATGAGCAAATACGGTGTTGGCATGATAGATACTGACCGCTGCGTATCATGCCTGCCCTTTTACCATGATATGGGCCTTGTAGGCACCTTGATGTCTACAATGACAGCCCAGTGTTCTGTGGACTTAATTCCTACGGAAGAATTTGCCCGCAGGCCGCTTAGCTGGCTTCGTGTAATAAGTGCCACAAAAGGTACAATTACCTTCGGCCCTACTTTTGGCTATGATATTTGCACACGCCGTGCTGCAATGCGCGGAAAAGCAATGGAAGGCCTCGACCTTTCAAGTCTTCGTGTTGCAGGCATTGGCGCAGAAATGATCCGCCCTGAAGTAATGCGCGCTTTCACTGAAACATTTGCACCAATTGGCTTTGACGAAAAAGCCCTGATGCCGAGTTATGGCCTAGCTGAATGCACCCTTGGTGTTAGTTTTGCAAAAACCAGTAATGGTATAGATATTGATCTGGTTGAAGAATCTGTGCTTACAGGTGAGAAACATTCAGTTCTAAGTGGTGAAGACGAAGGTCGAATGCGCGAAGTTGTGAATTGCGGCACGCCGCTACCTGAATATGATGTTGAATTCCGTAACGAAGATGAGCAACCATTGGCCGACGGTAAAGTTGGCAAGCTCTATTTGCGCGGTGTTTCCGTAATGCGTGAATATTTCAATGACCCTGAAACCACCCGGTCTGTACTAAGTGAAGACGGCTGGCTCGATACAGGTGACATGGGCTACATGAAAAACGGCGACATCTACATTGTTGGCCGTGCCAAAGACATGATCATTGTGAACGGCAAGAACCACTGGCCACAAGATATTGAATGGGCTGCAGAGCAACATGAAGCTCTTAAAACTGGCGATGTTGCTGCTATTTCTGTGCCGGGTGCAAATGCGGAAGAAGTGCCGTTAATACTCGTGCAGTGCCGCATATCAGACCCCCTGCTCAGGGTGAAGTTAGTTGACGAATTGAAGAAGAAAATTCAGTCTTCAACGGGTGTAACATGCATGATTGAGCTTGTTTCACCGCGGGCGCTGCCACGGACTTCATCCGGCAAACTAAGCCGCACCAAAGCACGGGCAAAATATTTGTCCGGCAATTTACAAGCCATAGCCAGCTAAATATGTCTAAAAAAACTTCATCAACAGAGTCCGGTCAGGCCATTGCAACTTTGATTTTTAGAACAGGAAAAATGGTACGTACAGGTGCCAAATCAGAAGAATTGGCAATCAAGGCAGTTAACATAGTTGTTCAAAGACT
>JAESTR010000045.1 GCA_016763495.1 Kordiimonadaceae bacterium | reverse complement strand
TACAAGAAGCCGAGCGTTTGGTCCGTGACACGGTAGCGAAAGAAAACCCGCGTCTTGTTGTTCTTCCAGAATGTTATGATTTTTTGGGAGGAACCCTAGATGAAGCTTTTGCAGAAGCAGAAGCTTTTCCAAAGGGTGCTGCCTACAAGCTGATGCAAAATCTGTCTCGGGAACTCGGTGTGTACATTCATGCCGGCAGTGTGATGGAGCGCGCCGGTACTGAACACTTTAACACAACGGTTGTTTTCAACCCAAATGGCGAAGAGGTAGCCCGCTACCGTAAAATCCACCTATTTGATATCGAAACCCCTGACGGCATAATTTACAAAGAGTCTGACCTCTTTGGCGCAGGGTCCGATATTGTGACCTACAAAGTTGACGACACCATCGTTGGCTGCAGCATCTGTTATGACATTCGCTTTGGCGAACTATACCGCAAACTTGTGGATGCCGGTGCTGAGGTTATTGTCATCCCCGCGGCCTTCACATTACAAACAGGTAAAGACCACTGGGAAATACTCTGCCGCGCCCGTGCCATTGAAACACAAACCTATGTATTAGCGGCTGGCACCTACGGCCCGCACACTGAAGATGGTGAAGAGCGTTTCACTTACGGTAACAGTATGGTCGTTGGCCCGTGGGGCGCAGTACTAGCGCGCGCAGAAGACAGGGTTGGCCATATATCAGCTACCATAGATACAAGCTATGTACAAACCGTTCGCCAGCAAATCCCCGTTCAACAACATCGTATTTTATAGGAAAACCTCATGACCAAAACACCCCCCACCGCTATCTGGTTTTCCACGCCAAATATATGGCTGTTAGAAATTGTCGCTGCCTCCAGTGTAAAACATATTGTGCTGGATATTGAGCATGGCCTTTTTGACCTTGGGTCTGTTGATCCCTTTATTCTCACAGCAAAAGCCTTAGGCCTGACAGTGCGTGCAAAAACACTGGCACCAGAGATGAGCCCCATACAACAGATGCTCGATTTAGGCGCTGATTCTGTCATCATCCCTCATATCGGGGGCATAGAGCATGCGCGCGAAATATGTTCCTACACCAAATACGCCCCCCTTGGAAATCGCAGCGCTGCCGGTGGCCGCACAGTCGGCTATGGCGTAGGAGACGAAAATCACTACGACCGACAAAATGGACTGACCCGCTGTTACCCCATGATAGAAACCGCAGAAGCACCTGCTGATGTTGAGGCTATATTGGCTCTAGACTGTGTTGATGGTGTCTTCATTGGGCCAACTGACCTTTCCCTGTCCGTCGGGCGCGGCAACTATGGTTTCACTGATGCTGACAAGGCTGACATTAGACATATTGCTGAAGCAGCTAATAAGGCAGGTAAAGCGTGGATATTACCTGCTTGGCGTGAAGGTGAGCAACTGCTGTCCGCTGAATTGGGGGCAAAATTTATGGTTGTTGTTGAAGAACAGGCTATTTATGCAGATGGTCTCGCTCTGGCGTTGAATGCTGTGCCGAAAGAGATGGCGGCTTAAACACCACCCGGATAGCGGCAGTGTACGTGTTGTTGTTTTATTTCTGCTATTTGTCCGCTACCACCTCAAAAAAATGAGACATAGCCGCTTAACGTGGCGGCTATGTACACCAAAAAAATACCCTAAGCCGACTATTGCGCCCGTTTCACTCTCCAAAAGCAGGCCGTTAATGCCCCCAATATAAGGTGCCGAGAACTGACTGCATGATGGTCAGGGTGGCTACTAATATCGAAATACGCCAATATTAGAGTACACACCTTGAGTTACTTATGTACAATATGCGTCTTTGTTAATTGGTACCATAGCGGATACGCAAACACCGCATGGCTGCTAACGTCCCCATACTCTCATGGGTCTGTGAAACCGGATTTCCCTGACGCAATACTGCGCGCTTCTAACAGTAGAAACCTGTTGGTAGCGCTAGGCTAGGCGGAAATTGAAACACAGGAAAAAGCGGCAGAAACGTTGGCTAGCTCCATATTACGCACGCCATCTTTGCCGCTTATCATATTCACGCGGATAAAGTAGGCACGTAAATAAGGGATAACTCTATGGTTCTCTCTTATGTGAAACAGATAAATATATTGCTTACGTTGGCAAACCAATTTGGCTGCCCGAAGCCCGTACAAGATGGTATGTCATCAAATTAGCTGCCCCAGACATATTACCGCCAGCGATGGCATTCAATATACCAATATGCTCGCCGCAAGCTTCCAGTATGCGTTCATGGGCGCTGGATACTCGATTTTCCATCAAGCGTCGCACTTGGTTCTGTCGTCGTACGGCATCTCTGAAAAAATCATTCTGTGAGAAATCAGCCAGCATCTGGTGAAAATCTGCATTAATTTCAGCAACTTTGGTCGATGCCATTTCCGTTATCATGCCATTGTGGATTTTCTGGTGAGTTTCCAAGCAAAGCTGCAAGCGGCTTTCGTCTATTTTGAATGTAGACGCTCGCAATATATTGGGCTCAATAGCCAACCGAAATTCATAGCTTTTTAAGTGCGCGTCTTTTGATGCAATGACAGGCTGGCATGCCCAGCCTCTACCAAGTTTTTTCTCAACTAAGCCCTCATGTGACATGCGATTAAGGACTTTTACCAGCACACTTCTGGTGACACTGAACTTATCAATAAAGTCCTGCTCATTAAACTCCTCCGGCAAGTCACCAGAAATTTGTGCCGTTGTTATTTCGTCATACAATTCATCGACAGCTGAGCGCGGCGAGGCAAACTCGACTAGATCCATATCTTTATAACTAAGAGCAAGCTCGTACCCGCGTGTGCTGCGTTTCGAAATTACATTCTGCGCTTCCAGTATTTGCAATACATTACGAATAGGGGACCGGGAAACACCCAAAGAATCGGCCAATTGGCGCTCTGTTAAACGGTCGCCTTTCACAAATTGGTTCAATTTCAAATAATCAATAACCTCAAGCGTAAGGTCTGAGTGAATAGTGTTTTTGCCGAGTGTAGTCATGTGATTATGCTCTAAAGTGTATTTTTGGTATTAATTTTAAATTTAATACTGTATTTCACCAGTAAAGTCGTTATACATAATATTATACAGACAATAATCTAATTTTAGTACCAAAAAGGTAAAGTTCGTGGACAAAGCTTATAGCGATAGCCCTTATATTGGCAGGACCCCCTTCATTTGCTGCCAAAAAGATCAGCGCTTTTCATACTGCATGTATGTCCCTTCAGCCTATTATGGTACTGATCAACAAGATTATACATTATTAACCATCATTCATGGCTCATTACGCACAGCTGAAGGATACAGAGACGCTTTCATCGATTTCGCTGATAAGCATAACTGTATTGTTTTAGTACCCTTGTTTCCCATTGGAATTTTGGGCGTTGATGACAAGCATAGCTATAAATATATTAGGCACGCAGAGCTAAATTACGACCAAGTTTTGCATGATATGGAAGATGAGGTTCGCGCTCGCTTCAAGCGCCTCAGGCCAAAAATGCTGATGCATGGATTTTCTGGCGGCGGGCAATTTGCCCATAGGTACCTCTATCTGAACCCAAACAAACTGATCGCTGTATCCGTAGGTGCGCCGGGCACAGTATCCCAGCTTGACCCCTCCTTAAAATGGTGGCCCGGTACAGCCAACTTTAAAGAGCTTTTTGGCCATGAGCCCAACCTGAAGGCCATGAGAGGTGTTAATATTCAGCTTATCATTGGTGAAAACGATACAGAAACAAGAGATGTAACTGTTAGTGAATTTTCCAAAACATGGACAGTAGGTGCCAATGACGCCGGTATAAACCGCAGAGACCGCTTGAGTACATTAAACAACAATATAACTGATCATGGTATGCGGCCAGAAATCACAATAGTGCCAGATGTCGCGCATGAAGGCATGCGTATATTAGACGAGGTGAAGGCATTTTTCAGCCGTGTTCTTTCATGATTCAAGCTAAAGTTACCTCGCCGCCAGAAAGTATTATGCTTTCTGATAGTGCCAAGTATTGAGAGAAATTTTTATTTTACATGCACCATCAGCGCTATTTCACATGGAAATTCGCTGGTGAGGGAAACATTTTTTGACCACCAGTTTTACCCTAAGAGTGATCGACCATCCTTAGGCAGTAGCAGCCCAACACTTCGATCAAGGAATACCATAATATGATGAAATATATGGATAAAATATAGAATTTGTATGAATCAGCCTGTTAGCCACCGTGCTGCTAAAGCTGTGTTTTGACGTAAAATGAGGAGAAAACCCTACTTGCAATGACCCTATTTGCGAGGCCGGATATCTATTGCCTGCCTTGACATGGTATTATGAAGTGTTTAAATACCATTTACAGAATGTTTAAAGAAGCATTCTGTAAATACTATAGGCTCATTAAAAACATAGGGAGAATCCGATGAAGAATATATTTCTAAGTTCTGCATCAATCGCGGCCTTCATAGTGTCATCGCCTGCCTTAGCGCAAGCTGACGAAAACACAAAAGAGGTTGTCGAATTTGAAGAGATTGTGGTGACAAGCAGCGGTTCGCGCTTACCAGATTCAATTGAAACCTACCCCGGGTCGGTTACGATAATTGGAAAAGAAGAACTAAAGGCTATTCTCGCAATCGACAATGATCTGGGTGCCATTCTTGGCAAGCATATTCCAGGTTTCGGTACCAGCGGCGGTAAAATATCGTCAACAAACTTCGATCACACGCTGCGAGGCCGCAAACCAACAGTGTTGGTAGACGGCATACCAATTACCACGCCGCTACGGGATGGTGCGCAGGATTTCAGGTCTATTCATCCATCTGTTCTTGGAAGCATTGAAGTTATCCGCGGCGCAACGGCATTGTACGGAAACGGCGGTGCTGGGGGGGTGATCAATTACATCACAAAAACCCCTGACGAAGGCGATCTCAGTTTTTTTACGAAAGTAGACCTAGGCTTCTCATTGAACAAACTCAGCGATAGTTGGTCCCCTTCTATCACCCAAGGTGTCAGCGGTAAGTCCGGTAGTTTTGATTTTATCGTAAATGGACATGTTCAGTGGGTAGGCTCATTCTATGATGCAGATGGCACACTTATTCCTGCTGATCCCCACGATGATGGTGGTATAGCGGACACAACCAGCTACGATATTTTTGCGAAAGTTGGCCATAATTTTGGCGATCAGCGTATTGAGGTAATGGCAACACATTATAATCGTAAACAAGATTCAGATTATATAAAAATCGACGGAGATTTTGCCAATAATATACCAACAAGTTCTGTACTTGGCGAGGACCCACGCTCCGCCGATTTAGGTATCGAAAATACTTTATTAAGCATGAACTACAGCCATAGTGATGTGATGGGCAGTGCCTTTAGGCTTCAAGGGTTTTATCAAAGAGCAGACAATATCTTCAGCTTTTCTGACTATTTCCCCGGGGGTGGTCAGTCTTTTATACACAGCAAAAAATTTGGCGGCCGGCTAGATGTCACAACGCCACTAGACGATATACTTGAAGGTGCGGACGTGCTCTGGGGCATGGATTACCTGAATGATAAAACAGGTCAAGGCTTGTTAGATGGTAGATTATTTGCCCCCGCTATTCGGATGAAGACAGTTGCAGGTTTTGCTCAGTTTAAAATTCCTGTAGGCGAATGGCTGGTGTTGCGCGGCGGTATTCGCCATGAGAATATCAGCCTAGACGTGCCCAATTTCACAACGTTGTTTTCCGAAGTCGACATTGCAGGTGGCAACATCAGCTATAGTGCAACGCCGGTCAATATTGGCGCAGTTATTAATTTAACGGACCATTTTGACTTTGTAACAAGCTATTCTCAAGGTTTTTCCGTATCCGAAGTTGGTCGTTTGTTGCGGCAACAAGATCTGCCCGGCAATGTTGAAGATTTAGAGTTAGAGGCATCTGTTATTGATAGCTATGAGGCTGGTTTCCGCGGCACATGGGAAACTTGGGGCTTTCAACTGGCTTTTTATGAAAATCGTTCCAACCTTGGGACACGAGTAAGATTTATAGAGGAAACGGGCCAATTCCGCATATCTTTAGCGCCGGAACGTGTGCAAGGCTTGGAGCTTTCATTTACGGGCAGTCCAACTGATGAGTTCCGTTGGGGGACCACTGTATCACTGATTTCAGGGAATGAAACGACACCAGACCGTACCCCTCTTTCAGGCAGGAGTATCCCGCCGGGCAAAGTAACTGGCTATATCGAATATGACATTAGTGATAGCTGGAACCTGCGCGTACAGGGACTTTATTCCGGTAGCCGCGATGAGTTCCCCGGCAGCCTCGACTTTGGCGAAGCAAAGATCGATTCCTTCAAACTTGTGGATGTTTCTACATCCTTTGATATGGGTCCGGGGCGCATAACACTGTCTGTCGATAACCTGTTGAATGAAGACTATTTCTCCAACCTTTCGCAACTGCAAGCAGATGATTGCTGCTTCTCGAAAGCGTCGGGCAGGAGTGGATCAATCTCCTACACAATCAACTATTAGATAATTAATTGCGAGCGGGGTTCATCCCCACTCGCACCCTTTAAAGTGCACGAATAAACGAGACTAAAAATGAACGTATCAGACAAAAATATCTTATCGAATAAAACGCTGGCTGAAATAGACCGCGACCATCACATACACCCTTTTGCTGACAGTAAGCAGCTGCACGAAACAGGTGTTCGCGTTATTGAAAAAGCAGCGGGCGTTTACTTGTGGGATGACAGCGGTAAAAAATATCTGGATAGTATGTCTGGGCTCTGGTGCGTAAATGTAGGCTATGACTGCAAAGAATTGATGGATGCTGCTTTAGAACAAATGCAGCAAGTCCCCTATTATAATACGTTTTTTGGCACGACAACTGCGGCTACAACAAAGCTTGCAAGAAAAATCGCGAGCCTAACACCAGAAGGCCTGGACCATGTATTCTTCACCAACTCAGGGTCCGAAGCTAATGATACCATCGTAAAGGCCATTCGCTTTTATTGGAACTTGGAAGGCAAACCTGCCAAAAAGCTATTCATCAGTCGTGATTATGGCTATCACGGCGTAACAACCGCCACCGCAAGCCTATCTGGCCTAGAAGAAATGCACCCTCAATCCGACCTTCCGTTGCCAAATTTTGTAGAGCATATCGAAGCGCCCTACTGGTATAAGCATGGGGGTGACATGGAGTTTGAAGAATTTGGTTTGAAAACCGCGCGCGCGCTTGAAACCAAGATCTTAGAAATGGGTGCAGATAACGTCGCGGCCTTTATTGGCGAACCTATTTACGGTGCCGGCGGCGTCATGGTGCCGCCAAAATCCTACTGGCCCGAGATTAACCGTATCTGCAAAAAGTATGATGTACTGTTGGTCGCTGACGAAGTTGTTTGCGGTTTTGGCCGCACTGGCGAATGGTTTGGCTCACAAACTTTTGGTATTGAGCCAGATGTTATGACAATCGCAAAAGGTTTATCCTCGGGTTATTTGCCGATCGCTGCTGCAGTATTTGGTGACAGGATCGCCGATAAAATAATCAACGAGGGGGGTGACTGGGTGCACGGCTTTACATATTCAGGCCACCCTACATGCGCTGCTGTTGCCCTTAAAAACCTGGAACTGCTGGATGAAGGCGGCATCATGGAAAAGGCTAAAAACGAAACAGGGCCGTACTTTCAAGCCAAATTGGCTGAATTTTCTGACCACCCTCTGGTGGGCGAAGTAAGGGGCAGCAGCATGATTGCGGCACTTGAGCTCGTGGAAGACAAAGAGGCGAGAAAATCATTCGCTTCAGACAAAGGTGTGGCAGCCTTTTGCCGGGATTTGTGCCTAGAAAACGGCTTAATCATCCGTGCTGCACGAGATTGCCTGATGACATCGCCCCCTCTTATCATCACTAATGAAGAAATTGACGAAATGATGGGTATTTTGCGTAAAGCCCTTGATGAAACATACCGTCACTTTTCCTAATCTTTGCACCGCTTTGGTAGCAAACTATCGTTTTTGTTTTGAGTATTAGTTTTTGGAGTAAGAGCATGAGCAGCTCACTTGGATATTATGATATCGGCATGACCACACAATTTGCGTGTCAGTTCGATCAACGGTTTTCCTATTGGATGTACGTGCCCAAAGACTATGACGAAAACGCGACAAAAGAATACCCGGTTGCTGTGCTTGTACATGGCACCCACCGGCGGGGTATGATGTACCGTGACATGTTCATGGAATTTGGTGAAAAACACAAATGCATCATTCTTGCCCCCCAGTTCCCTGCCGGAATCGAGGATCCAAAAGATTTGGGAAATTATAAGTTCCTTAAATACCGGGATATCCGGTTTGACACTATTCTACTGTCTATGATTGATGAGATTAGTCAAAAGTACCGTATCGCAGAAAAAGCATTGATGCTGTTTGGTTTTTCAGGGGGCGCGCATTTTGTACACCGTTTCTTTTACCTGCATGCTGACCGGATGATAGGCCTATCTGTCGGCGCACCCGGTATGGTTACGTTACTTGATGATAGTATAAAATGGCATTGCGGCACGGGCGGTATGGCTGAGCATTTTGACCAACCTATCCTTCTCAACGATATGCGGAAAACACCTGTGCAGATGGTGATTGGCGGGGACGATACAGAGACTTGGGAGATCACCATAAAACCGTCCTCCCCCCTATGGATGGAAGGCGCAAACGACGCAGGTACCAACAGACTGGAACGCATGGTGTCTCTCAAAACCAGTTTTGAAAATAATGGCATAGTCGTGCGTCATGATATCGTACCAGGCATTGGGCATGACAGCGTACCAATGATGCCGTCAGTGCAGACATTTTTTGCAGATTGTTTAAATAAAGCAGGCTTTAATGACGCCTCCACCACCGGCGGAGAAGGATAACAGTATGACCAAAGGTTTTCCGCTCATTGAGATTGAAGGCAATGCTGCTGAGCGTGGCCTGTCATATGTCGCCAAGCTGGCAATCAAATTGCAATCGGTATTGATATTTACAAAGAAAGCTTTGGAAAATCAGGTGTAACATGGCCTGAAGCTACCGAATTGGCTAAGCGTTTTGCTCCAAAAATCGCCGATTACAACAGCGAATTTCTTCATGAAATGGAGGCAATCGCACAAGGTAGCGAGCAACCGCTCGAACACATCATCATACTAAACGCCCGTACTGAGTTATTGTTTTGGAAAAATAAACAGCCCGCACAAGAAGCACAAGAGGAATGCACTGCATTGCTCGCATTGCCGTCTGCGACAGCCAACGGGCATTTGCTTCATGGCCAGAATTGGGATTGGAACCCAAAATGCGCGGATTCAGGCATTGTCGTCAAAATTCACTATGAGGATCAGCCGGATATACTCACTTTTGTTGAGGCGGGGCAATTAGCGCGCAGCGGCATGAATAGTGAAGGCATCGCCCTCACCGCAAATGGCCTGCATTCTGACCAAGATTATGGCCGCACCGGTATACCCAACCCCTTTATCCGTAGGACTTTGCTTTCGCAAAAAAGATTAGCTCCAGCGTTAAGTATGGTGATGCAGGCTGAGATCTCTTTCTCGCATTTCCTATTGATCAGCCATAGAGGAGGCGAAGCCGTAGGGCTTGAAGCCACCCCAGATGATGTCTTCTGGATGCAGCCTGAAAATGGAATATTGAGCCACGCGAACCATTTTAAAATACCTGCGGCACTCGCTAACTTGAAAGATGTCGGCCTGCGCCGCACTCCGGAATCCCTTTACAGGGATAGCAGAGTGTTTTCTGTGCTTGAAAAAGATCACGGCAAGATCACTATAGATACTTTTAAACGCGCCTTTGCTGACAACTATGGTAGCCCAGATGCTGTGTTGCGCCAACCAGCGGCTCGGCCGGGCGGTAATATGTCTGCTACTGTTGCAAGCATTATTATGGATACAACAGCAAAGAAAATGTGGATAGCCCGCGCGCCACATCAAGGTGTAGAGTTTATGGAGTATGGATTTTGAAGCCCCCCAGCCTTCTAATAAATTTTACTCTGTGTTTGAGCACCCTTCTTTGTGCCCTTTTTGGTGCGTCTTTGCCTGTCTCGGCAGCTGATACAAAAGACATGCTGCGTATTGTCATTGCAGCCGATATCCGCTCCCTTAATCCGGGCGTAAAGCGTGATAGCACCACAGATATGGTTGTGCATCACATATTTGAAGGGCTCGTTGGGTACAAAAAAAACCTTGATGTCGCCCCGATGCTCGCTGAAAAAATCAGCTTATCAGAAGACAAAACCCATTATTTTTTCACATTGCGGCAAGGCGTAAAGTTCCATAATGGGGAGGAAGTAACAGCCGAACACGTTCGCTGGAACTGGCAACGCTTTATGGACCCAAAAACTCGCTGGCGCTGCAAACCATGGTTTGATGGATCGACTAGTTACTCAGTTAACTTGTTGTCTGTAAATGTGGTTTCCCGATACGAGATTCGTTTTACCATAGAGAAACCAAGCTTTACTTTCTTGCACCGGCTGGCAAATGTGCAGTGTTTTTCCGCGATAATACATCCCCAGTCTGTGGATGAAGAAGGCCGCTTAATGCAGCCAATCGGCACAGGCCCCTATAAATTAAAAGAATGGCGTCACGGCGAATATGTCGACCTTGAACGATTTGATGACTACCAAGCTAGTAACTTGCCTACAGATGGGTATACCGGGAAAAAACAGGCATTAAGCAAGCGGCTGCGTTTTCTCATTGTGTCTGACACTGCGGTCGCAAAATCAGCGCTTTTAGCCGGTGATATCGATATCTACCGGGCGCCTTTGACCCTCTACCCCGAACTTGATGGCCTGCAAAATATTCGACGCGACGTCTACCCGGTGCTTAATTGGACAACTTTCCTTTTACAGACAAATGATCCCCTATTGAGTGACCCGAATATCCGAAAAGCGATCATGCATGCAATTGACCGAGATGGACTGGCAAAATACGCCACGCTGGGTTTTGGCAAAGCCAACAGCAGCGCGGTTCCTGGCAAAAGCCCATATCACACAGCTGCGCATAACGACTGGTACGAGTATAACCCTGCAAAAACAAAAAAATATCTGGCACAAGCCAAATATGCTGGTGAAGTCATTAAAATACAGACAAATCGTAAAAATCCACAACTGTATGATAATGCCATAATCCTGCACTCCATGTTACTGGACGCAGGTATAAATGCGGAGCTTGAAGTACTTGATTGGGCCAGCCAGCTTAATAACTTCTATTCTGGGGCGTTTCAGATTTCATCCTTCGATTATTCAGCCCGAACAGAACCCTATTTAAACTATCTGATTATCACGGGCTTAAAGTCCAAGAATGCTGCCAACCAGTGGAACAGTAGCAAAGCGCTGGCACTGCTGGCTCAAACCGAAATTGCAGAGACCGTTGATGAACGTCAGTCCCTATTTGAGCAACTCCATGCCCTTATGCGTAAAGACCTTCCCATCATTGGCTTGTATAATTCGCAGGACTTGATGTTAACACGAAAAGAAATTGTAGGCCTGAAAAGCTGGGTTATCGGCACGCCTCGTTTCTGGGGTGTCTATCGCCAAAAGAGTAAGGTCCTACCGACCGCCAATACTGAAAAAGGAGGCGCTTGATGCTGTCTTATATTT
>JAESTR010000044.1 GCA_016763495.1 Kordiimonadaceae bacterium | reverse complement strand
GCTTGCACTTCAATCACAGCACCAATAGAGCTGCCTGATTTACGAATGGCATCTAGTTCTATAGCCCATTCTTCGGCTGTTTGTGCATCAGGACAAAAGAAAGGGTTTTTGCGGGTTTCAGCCCAGTCTAGCCGGTCACGGTCGATCTTGTGGCTGCCCATCTGCACCATACCGGCGCTGATGACGATATTCTCGCCAAGGATTTTGCGTGCCACAGCGCCAGCAGCCACACGCGCGGCTGTTTCCCTAGCGCTTGAACGGCCACCACCACGATAGTCACGGACGCCGTACTTGGACATATAGGTATAGTCAGCGTGCCCGGGGCGAAAGCTTTTGGCAATGTCGCCATAGTCTTTTGAGCGTTGATCTTTGTTTTCAATCATCAACTGGATGGGCGTGCCCGTTGTTTGGCCTTCAAACACACCAGACAATATTTTTACCGCATCAGGCTCTTTGCGCTGCGTGGTATATTTGCTTTGGCCGGGCTTGCGCTCATCCAGATACTTTTGGATATCAGCTTCGCACAGGTCTAATCGCGGTGGCACACCATCAATGGTGCAGCCAAGGGCAGGGCCGTGGCTCTCTCCCCATGTGGTAAAGCGAAATAATTTTCCAAAAGTATTATAGGACATAAATTTTAATCCAGAAGATCGATATATTTCTTCATATGTTCTTCGTTGTTGATCATGCAGGTGGTATTGAACCCCGCATCTACATAATGTATTTCGCCGGTTACACCGCTTGAAAGGTCAGACAGCAGATAAAGACCTGAGCCTGCCACATCATCCAGCGTGATGTTCCGGCGGAGCGGGGCGTTCACTTCGTTATACTTCAAGAGCATACGGAAATCACCAACGCCAGAGGCAGCTAGTGTTTTCATCGGGCCAGCGGATAGCGCGTTCACACGGATACCTTTTTCGCCCAAATCTTTAGCCATATAGCGTGTACTTGCTTCGAGCGCTGCTTTGGCTACACCCATCACATTATAATGTGGGATAGCTTTGTTCGCGCCGTAATATGTAAGCGTCAGCATGCTGCTGCCCGGGTTCATCATCTTCTCTAGGCGCTGGCCAACAGACACAAAGCTGAACGCAGAAATATTCATTGTCATCAAGAAGTTATCTAGGCTTGTATCGATGTAGCGCCCACGAAGTTCGTTTTTATCTGAGTAGCCAATAGCGTGCACAAAAAAGTCGATTGTACCCCATTTTTCTTTCAGCTTTTCAGCCATCGCATCGATGGAGGCTTGGTCTGATACGTCGCATTCTTCAATGAAATCGGAGCCGATAGATTCTGCAAGCGGTGTAATGCGTTTTTTGAGAGCGCCGCCCTGATAGGTGAAAGCTATTTCTGCGCCTTGTTCAGCACACATTTTTGCAATACCCCACGCCATTGACCTGTCATTGGCAACACCCATGATAAGTCCACGTTTTCCTTGCATTAGTTTGGTCATATTGGCCCCGTTATATTATTAATCGATCCTGATTTTGGCGCATCCTACACAATGGCGGGTGTGCGTCAATCAGCTATATAGTTTCGCGTATGCTGATATGTGGCATAAATCGCCTTAGTTTGCACCCGCTGTTTGTTGTTTATGAAGGCTGTAGGCGGCGTTTAGCTCTGCTCCAAGAACAAAACCTATGCTGATTAGGAAGCAAAAAACCTGCAGTATCACGACGCCTGCGAGTGAGCCGTAGGTAACGTCATAATTATCAGCGTATCTAAGGTAAGCGGAAAGACCTTTTGCCGTGGCATATAACATGGCCATAGCGAGCAATGTGCCAGGAAGGCGCACCGGGTTCTGGGCCTTGCGCGGCGTAAGGGCAAAAAAGACACTGTAAAGCCCGAGCATGAGCAAAGCTGGGCTGATCAGTAATTGTAGATAAGACCAAATTTTGTTCATTTCCGCTGTGTATGTATCAGGGAACAGGCTTGTCACGGCTGCTATGAGGGACGGCCCAAGCACTAGGGTTGCCATAGCGAGAATGACAGCAACACCACTGAAAACAACGACGGCGAGGCTTTCCAAGCGGTGAATCCATATTGCGCGGGCATATTCACGGCCGTACGCTTTGACAATCACGCCTCGGGCTGCCTCAACGCCCGCAGCAGCTGTCCAAATAGCAAACAAAATGGATGTCGTGAGAATTTCTGGCCCTGTAGACTTGATGATGCCTTGAATAGGTCCTTGAATGACGACGGAGACTTCAGGCGGGACGACCGCCAAAAGGAAGGCTATGCCCTCGAGTCCAGCATCGCTTTGGCCAAGAAACCCTGACAAAGCTACTAGGAAAATTATGAATGGAAAAAGTGACAACATGGCAAGGAAAGCCATGTTTCCTGCAGCAGATAGTGCGTCATTTTCCATGAATAATTTAAAGGCGCGACCCCAAATTTGTTGCTGCCGTGTGATGAATTCCATAGAGCCTCTGAGATTTTGTTAAATTAACTTAATCCTGCTTTTTTACGGAGCTGCTCGCCGCCGTTATCATCCCATTCTTTTATAAGTTTTTCCAAATTTTCGTCTGGCTCTTCCGGAAGGCTCAGAATAAGTGTTACATACATATGGCCCGTGGTATTTTTGCGCTTCACGCCTTTATCTTTCAGGCGAAGGCGTTTACCCGATGAGCTATTGCGTGGGATACGCACCGTGAGCTTGCCGCTAGGGGTCGGCACTAGAATGTCGCCACCAAGTACTGCTTCTGACAGGGAAATTGGTAAATCCAGTAAAATGTCGTTGCCTTTGCGCCGATAATAAGGGTGTTTGGCTACTTGCACCTCTACAAGTGCATCGCCTTTAGGCGCACCACCAATGCCTGGGCCGCCTTGTTTGGCGAGGCGGATAACCTGACCATCCTGAATGCCAGCAGGTACTTTAATGTCTACATTGCGGCCGTCATTAAGCCGGAGCCTGCGTGTACCGCCAGTGATGCTTTCTTCAAACCCAACAATGATCTGGTAATTTATATCTAGCCCCTTGTCTCGGCCTGCAGTTTTATAGGGGTTTTGTGCATTGCCGTTGTTACCCGTACGGCCGTTAAAGCTGAAAAACTCGGAGAACATGTCTTCAGCATCATCAAAACCAAAGCCCCCAGGGCGCGCAGATGTATGCCTTGACCTGTTGCCGCCAAATCCTTGACCAAAGCCACCGCCACCAAAGCCCGCCGGTGCTTTAGGGTTGCCATTTTCGTCAATTTCACCACGATCATATTGTGAACGTTTGTCTTTGTTGCGTAAAATGTCATAGGCCGCCGAAACAGTTTTGAATTTCTCTGCAACGCGGTCGTCATTTAAATTATGATCAGGGTGTAGTTTTTTTGCAAGTGCCCTATAGGCTGACTTTAATTCAGCTTGAGAGGCTGATTTCTCAATACCTAAACGATTATAAAGTTCATTCATAAGGTTGTTTCAAACTGCCAAAACCGATAGGGATACAAATGGGAAGGCTAAACACCGTTAGCAAGCCCCAATGCCAAGATTAGCGTTAATTATAGCTTAATGCGTACTGTAAGTTAAGTTTATATATTGTTGGAGCCGTATCGCAAGTGTCAAAAGTAATATCAGAGTATGGCAAGCCCTTTGCGTTAGTGAATGAGTGGGTTGCGGAGGCTGAGGCGTCTGAGCCCAATGATCCAACAGCAATGTCTCTTGCTACGACAACGTTAAGCGGGCGACCAAGCGTTCGCATGGTTTTGCTGAAAGGCTGTGATGAGCGTGG
>JAESTR010000043.1 GCA_016763495.1 Kordiimonadaceae bacterium | reverse complement strand
TTAGCAATAAGTCTCGGTCCGCTTCCTCGCCCTTATAAACAGCTTTCGGTTCAGCTCCCATCGCAATACCAAGGCCTGCAGGGGTATCAATTTGGTTTACCGGCAACGCCGGGAAGCTCATCACCAGCTTATCGTCCTGTTTGATCACGGTTAAAATACCAGACAATGTGGAGAACCGGATGCAGGGCATATTAGGTTGCAAGTGCTTAAGAACTACATATGCAGATGCCAAAGTAGCATGGCCACATAGCGCCACTTCTGTCGTTGGTGTAAACCAGCGCAAGTGATAATCTGCCACTTCACCATCTGCCCGCACGAGATACGCTGTTTCAGCCAAATTATTTTCAGCGGCAATTGCCTGAAGGTTTCGTCAGGGAAAAATGCATCAAGCGGGCAAATCGCTGCCGAATTGCCGCAAAAGGCTTTTTCGGTGAAAGCATCAATCTGGTAAATTGGTATTTCTTTTTCAGTCATATCTCGTCTCCAGAAGTGTCGCTAACCTATCGAAATTAAGCCTGCGCCCATGCTTTGATGGCCTCTTGGTCTTTTGGGGCAAAACCAAGCTTATAATCACCTGATTTTTCCCATACGGGCCTTTTAATAATGGCATCATGAGCCGCCATGAGAGCAATCGCCTTACCCGTGTTCATGTCAGCTTTAGCAGTATCATCCAGTTTACGCCACGTAGTACCGCGTGTATTCAGCAAAGCTTCCCAACCCAGCGCGCTTTCAAGTTTGCTTACAAGGGCTTCGTCAAAGCCGTCTTTACGAAAATCGTGAAACTTATGATCCACACCTATTTCCTCAAGCCATTTTCGAGCTTTTTTAACGGTGTCACAATTTTTAATGCCGTAGAGAGTAATCATTGCTCAGTCCTCATATTTCTTGAGTTCGTTTATGGTCAGATCTGCTGACAATGCGGTCGGCGGATCGATATGAATAAGAATTTCTGCTCCAGGGAATTGCTCGCCAATAGTGGCTTCCACTTCATCAGAAATGGCATGCCCCTCCTGCACTGTGATTTTGCCGTCCACTTCCAAATGCATTTGAATAAAACTACTGCGTCCAGAAGCCCGTGTTTTAAGGTCATGAAGACCAAACACAGCGGCGTTGCCCAACGCTAAGTTCGCAATGGTTTCACGGTCATCGTCTGAAAACTCTCTGTCCATCAGCATATCTATCGCAGGACCAACAATACCCTTTGCACCCCAAAGGATGTAAAAAGCGATAAGAACACCGAAAACACCATCAGCGTATAGGTAGCCCCTAGCACCGATATAGGCGGCTGCAATAACACCAAGGTTTAGTAGCAAGTCACCTTTATAATGCAGATGATCCCCTGCTATTGCCAGAGAACCTGTTTGTTTCACCACATAAGACTGAAACATCACCAGCACCAATGATAATACAATAGCCAAGGCCGAGATGCTGATCACCAAGCCTGATGCTGCCACAGGAACAGGCTGCCAAAGACGAGAAACCGCTTCAAGCAACAAATAAACTGCGGAGCCTGACATGATAGCTGCCTGAAATAGGCCCGCGAGCGCCTCGGCTTTGCCGTGGCCAAACCTGTGGCTATCATCAGCCGGTTCTAACGCGGTTTTGACGGCCATGAATGTGACAAGGGAGGCCGCGAGGTCCAGTGCTGAATCTGCAAACGACCCTTGCATAGCAATAGAGCCTGACTTCCACCAGGCGTAGCCTTTAGCCACTAGCAAAAAAGACGCGACCATCATGGCTGCGCGGGTTGCCCTCCTCATCAAATTTGCTGCTTTATCGTCGCTCATGCTTTGCTCCATTCACCAATCAATTTCTTATGCCAGCCCTAGGCATGGCTGCAAAGTAGAATTAGGGGTCAACGGGAATAATACCGAGCAATAAAAAACGCCCCGCAGTGATGCAGGGCGTTTTGGGTACTCAAAACATTTACTCAGAACAAAACCTTAGTGAAGCAAAACTTAGTGAAGTTTTGCTTCCACCTCAGCAATAGCAGCGTCAGCCAAGGCTTTGCCCGCTTTGCCTTTAAGTGTTGTAGCCAGCACATCTGTTGCAGCTTTCACAGCAACATCAACAGCGACAGCCTGAACTTCTTTTATAGCAGATACTTCTGCTTGCTCAATTTTCTCAGCTGCAGACTTGATACAGCGTTCAACCATTGCGGTGATGTCAGCTTTCGCTGCATCCACAAGGATTTTGGCGTCAGATTCCGCTTGGGCTAAAATATCTGCAGCTTCTTTTTCTGCGTCACGCTGTTTGCGCTGATACTCAAGCAACATCTGCTCAGCTTCATCACGCAGTGATTTGGCTTCGTCAATGTGCGCCCGAATTTCATCAGCACGTGCATCAAGCATTTCACCAATTTTATGGTGCGCTTTTTTCCAAACGACAAGAGCAACAAACACAACAGTTGATGCAGCTACCCAGAAAGTAGGATCAGCGTAGAAAGGTTCACCTGATGCCATCTCTATGCTCCCTTTGCACTATCAAGGGCAGATTTAACTGCCTTGCTTACCGCTTTATCGTCTGCTTCCACACCGCCTAATTTGGCAACCATGTCAGATGCAACTTCAGCAGCTACAGTATCGATACCGGAAAGAGCTTCGTCGCGCGCTTTCTTGATACGGGCTTCAGCGTCAGCCGCTTTAGCACCCAGATCAGCATCTAACTCTGATTGAGCCTTAGCGATGTCGGCTTGGATTGTATCTTTAGCGCCAGCAACGGCTTCTTGAGCCTTTGCACGAGCAGCGGCAACAGCAGCTTCATAAGCTGCTTTCACTTTTTCTGCTTCGTTTTTCTGGCGTTCCGCCGTATCGAGATCGTCAGCGACTTTCTCTTCACGTTCAGCCATCACTTTACCTACGCGCGGTAAAACAATGCGCGAAACGATAAGCAAAAGAAAAACAAAGGTCAGCACTAGCCATGCAACTTGGTTGGTATAACTACCATCCGCAATCACATTAAGCTGTGGCAATCCTTGTTGTGGGACTTCTGTACTGGCTTCAGCCATCACACGCCTCATGTCACTTGGTGTTCAAAAATGCCCCAAAACGGGCTGCGCTAAAATCAAAGTAAACTTCAACTTAGTGCTAGGCTAAACGCACGGCCCCGAAAGGACCGCGCAAAGCCAACTTATTCAGTACGCTTGACTTAGCCGTAAAGAGCCAAGAATGCGATAACCAATGCGAACAAGCCTGTTGCTTCAGTAAGGGCAAAGCCGATAAGCAAGTTAGTGAACTGCTTAGGAGCAGCTGATGGGTTACGCAGAGCGCCAGAAAGGTAGTTACCAAAGATAGCGCCAAGGCCGATACCAATGCCGCCAAGAGCAAGAGCCGCGATACCCGCGCCAATGTAACGTGCAGACTGGATTTCAGCGGCAGCAGCGATTTCAGCTATTTGTATTGTTGTATTAGCATCCATGATTAATTCCTTCTCAGTGGATATAGATAAATAAGTTAATCAGTTAATTACTTCGCCTAAATCTAGTGTCCAGGATGCAGAGCATCATTCAAATAGATACAGGTCAAAATGGTGAATACGAAGGCTTGCAAACCGGCGACAAGAATTTCAAGACCAGTTAGCAATACATTTACTGTGAAAGGCACAATGCCACCAACAAGCCCAATAGCTCCAGCAGATGCCATCATGATAATGAAGCTTGCAAAAACCTTCATCATAATGTGACCCGCGAGCATGTTCGCAAACAAACGAACAGAAAGGCTGATAGGACGTGTGCAGTAAGAAATAATTTCAATGGC
>JAESTR010000042.1 GCA_016763495.1 Kordiimonadaceae bacterium | reverse complement strand
GAGGCTGCCTTCATGGTTGCCCCATGTGCCGGCAATTTTGTACAGCAGCGGTTTCGCCGTATGGCTATTGGTCGCAACATTGATGATAGAAAAGTCTGACGTGATGAAACCATAGATCAACGCACCAAAAGCAAACGCCACCATAAGAGACTGGCCGTAAGCCATTTGGCTTGAAAGCGCCATCAAACGCCTGTCGGCTTTATAAATGCCAATATGCGGCACAATCGCCCCACACAAAGCCAGCATCAGAGCCAATATAAGTGCAAAATGCCCAAACTCACCAGCCATGCCTAGCGTCCTTCAGTTTCAGGGTGCTCGCAAGCGGCTGCATTTTTGGGCATCGTGCCGGGCGGCGCGTAGTTTTCATCATGTTTGGCAAGCACAGTATCAGCGTTAAATATACCATCAACACCCATTCTTCCGTCAGTAACAACACCCTGCCCTTCACGGAACAAATCCGGCAAGATATTTTTAAAGACAACATCAATGTCTGTCACACAGTCTGTGACAGTGAAAGTATAGGTCAAACCATCTTCCAATTTAGAGAAACTCCCGTCTTTCACCAAACCACCGAGCCGAAACCGTTTCCCCACAGGAACATTTTGTTCTTTCACATCGGTTGGCTGCAAAAACAGGCTCAAACTATCTCCGCCCAACGCAAACAAGATTAGCAGCACAGCGCCAATGAAGGCTATAAGGGCTGTTGATATAACAACAAGCCGCTGCTTTTTTCGGGATTGGAGACCTTTAGCCATACTATAAATTCACCTATTCAGCTTGGGCTTTGCGGGCCTGCCGCAACGTCGCTACCGTTTTACTCGTTGCCTTGAGCTTCAAATAACTGCGCAACGCGAGCAGCCCCAATCCAGCAAATGACATACTGTATGTGGCAACAATGAATGTTGTGTAATCACCCATAAGTAATGGCCTTATTCCGGTATCGCTGCTTGCTGCATGACAGCAATTTTGCGATTATTAATCTCAAGCTTCATACGCCACAGCACGATTACGGTGAAATATAGCTGATAAGCGATACCCATTGTGTAAAGCGGCACTTGCATCTCAGGCGGCATTGATGGCCCCCCTTCGCGCAAAACACTGGCGCCTTGGTGCAATGTGTTCCACCAATCCACCGAAAATTTTATTATGGGCAAGTTAACAACACCCACTAGCGCTAAAATAGAAGCCGCACGCCCAGCTTTTTCTTCATCATCCAGCGCCTGCCAAATGGCCATATACCCAATATAGAGAAATAATAGCACGAGCACGCTGGTCATGCGGCCATCCCATTCCCAATATGTGCCCCACATGGGCTTGCCCCAAAGCGACCCTGTGAAGAGCGCAAGTGCCGTGAATGTCGCGCCAATCGGCGCTGCGGCTTTACCGGCTAACAGCGCAAGCGGGTGCCGCCAAACAAGCGCAACAAAACTAGTAACCGCGATGAACAGATACACTGAGCTTGCAGCCCACGCAGCTGGCACATGAACATACATCATGCGCACGCTTTCGCCTTGCTGGTAGTCTGCTGGGCTATCAAACAGCGCATAATAAAGCCCGAACCCAAAGGCAGCTATAGCCGCCATTATGGCCCAAGGCAGAATGGCATCTGCGAGGCGGTTGAATTTTGCCGGATTTGCGAATCTATGCATGGGCTCTACCTACGGGTTTCCGGCGGGTTCAGCAAGTGCGACTTGGTGTCTCACACATGAATTTGAAATGCTGTTCATTTACTCGACCTATTCAAGCGACAACCGCAAAGCAGCAGCTGTTGCAACAGGCGAAATGACAAGAGACATCAAGGAAACCGCTGCGAGTAAGGCAAGATGGGGAAATGGGTCACCGCCGGTTATGGCTGTATTAATAACACCAACACCAAAAATAAGCGTGGGGATGTAAAGCGGCAATACAGGAAGAGACAATAGAACCCCGCCGCGCCGCACCGAAACCGTAAGTGCAGCGCCGATACCGCCAAGTAAACTGAGAGCGGGTGTGCCGACAAGTAAAGATACAAGCAGATAGATATAGCCATCTTCTGACATATTAAGCACAAGCCCCAATAAGGGCGCTACTAACACTAACGGTAATATGGTCGCCATCCAGTGGGCCAGCATTTTTGCTGATACAATAACCAGTAACCCAGCAGGGGAAGAGGCCATATCATCAAGGCTTCCATCCTCATAGTCAGCCTGAAACAGGCGGTCGAGGCTGAGCAGGCACGCAAGTAAGGCCACCACCCAAATAACCCCTGCTGCAATACGCGCCAATATTTGAGGTTCAGGCCCCACACCAAACGGGAACAAGCTTACTGCGATTAGGAAAAACGACAGCGCCATAGTGCCTGTGCCGCCCTGCGACCATGCCAGCCGAATGTCTCGCTTTACTGTCGCGACAAAAATCGAAAAACTATTAGCTGCATGAGGCGTATGCGAAACAGGGTTCATAACCATATTTCCTCTACAGCCGCTTTAGGCTCATAAGTCGCCATATCAATAGCATTATGGGGCAAATTAATAGGGTCATGAGAGGCCGCGATGATGATCCCACCTTTATGTAAGTGAGCCTGCATCAGCTTTTCCAGTCGGACACGATTGTCTGCATCAAGCCCCACAGTAGGCTCATCCATTAGCCAAACGGGGCGCTCAAGTACTGCAAATCGCAACAAGGCGCATCTATGCGTTTGCCCGCTAGAAAAATACCCAACCGGATGATCAATAAGCCTGCCCAAAGCAAAGGCTTCGGCGGCATCATACAAAAGGGCATCTGGTAGCTGGCAGCCTGTCATCAACTGATATAAGGACGATATATTTTCCCGTAGTGTCAGTACAGCCTTCAACCCATGCTGATGGCCGGAATAGAGAAAAGCACCTGTGTGAGGAATGTCTCGTGCCGCCAACTTTTTGCTATCGTAATTGATAGAGCCTGCTACAGAACTTAGATACCCAGCTAAAAGCCTTAACAAGGTGGTTTTACCGCTGCCATTTTTACCTTCCAGCAACAATAGCTCACCCGGCCCAACGTCAAAGTCGAGCCCTTCGAAAACGAGCCTGCCACCACGCCTACAGGCCAACGTCGTTACGCCCAACCGACTGTCAGGAAAACTAACAACCGCAGTATTTTTTGAAGCAACATTCATGGCTGCAAGCTACAGAAACCAACAGTCACAAACAAGAAAAGAAATAGCCTGCGACAAGTAAGCCGCTGACAGGTCTTCAATAAACTGCATTGATCGCCTATATTATAGAATGTTAACAGGGGCGAGACAGAATGAATGCAAAAGTGGAACTAGGATCAGGGAGTTTGCTGATAGCAGGCATATTGCTGTTTGCGCAGCTTCTGGCCTCTATCCATATATTGCAAAGCAAAGACGAAGTGCGGTCCGCCATCTCCTGGATCGGCCTTGTATGGCTCGCACCTGT
>JAESTR010000041.1 GCA_016763495.1 Kordiimonadaceae bacterium | reverse complement strand
CGGCCATTTGTGGGGCCAGCGGCTCAGGGCGGGGGCCTAAAAATTCGTTAGATAAAGTGCGTATTGATTCAAGTTTTGAAAGGCCGAACACTTTGCGCTCTTTTGCGTATGGAAATCCTTGCTCGTCGTCGAGAACCGCCATGAACAGGTCAACTGCTACAGTGTCAGCGGCAAGTTGGAACATATAGGCCGCTTCTTTTGGGCCACCTAGTTCGCTGGGGTTCTCTAAAAAATATTTGCCTGCTAGGTAGTAATATTCCGGTGTAAATACCTTTGATGACAATCCACTAGGGGATGAGTCATATAGGCTTTGTGTCAAAAGTTCGGTTGCCTTTTTTAGATCTTGTTGCTGGCAAGTTCCTTCAGAAAACATGCGTATAGCTATAGAGTCATACTTGTAAAATGGAGGAGTTAAATCTGCTTCTTTGTATGCTTTGAATAAATCTTCACATTTTCCATTTGCGATACTTTGTGATAACTTTTGAAGCTTAATATCTCCCGTTTCTGCACTAAAGTAGAAAGATCCATTTACGCCCCATAATTTATCTGGTCTGAAACTATCAGGGTAAGCTTTAGCTGGAATACTAGCGGTAACTGAACAAGTCACTAGAATTAAAGTTAGAAGCGTATTTTTAGCTATTAGATTGATCATTATAATCCCCCAAGGAAAAGTGCTTATCCACCAAAACTATCCAAGCTCTTAACTTAGAGGGTGTGAACTTGCAATGAATAGTTGTGGGGGCAGTGATTGTTTCAAGGATAAAAATGCCGGTGGGTGGCCGTTTGGCCAGAGGACGCCAATCACCCATAGTGGTTGCTTCCACCTCCTTGCCCTACACATGCTCTGCCCTACGCGGCTTAGCGTGCCCGGCAGTATCTTTGGTATTGTTAAAGGCGCGCTTGATAAGCCGGTGCCGTTTTTCGACTTTTGGCAATACCAAAAAAGCCGAATTCATACATGAGCTTGAGATGGAAACCCTGCGCACCGGCATGGGGGTTGTAGTGGTAAGTATGGCGGCTAAACTCTGGAAATCTCGTAGGTTAGCCTTGGTGCCCTCCCGCCTCTTCCCCGGATGGGAAAAGGCGGCAGTTATGTTTTCGTGTTCTGCTGTTTAGCCGAATTGGTTCATCGTGTTGTCATCGCCAGATGCTTTCAGAGCAGCTTCACCAGCGAAATATTCCTTGTGGTCGTCGCCCACGTCAGAGCCAGCCATATTCTGGTGCTTCACACACGCGATACCCTGACGAATTTCTTCGCGCTGAACCTGTTTAACATACCCGAGCATGGCTTCTTCGCCGAAGTAGGCTTTGGCTAGGTTGTCGGTAGACAGGGCCGCCGTATGATACGTCGGTAGGGTGATCAGGTGATGGAAGATGCCTGAGCGCTTAGAGCTATCGCGTTGGAAGGTACGAATTTTTTCGTCCGCAGCTGCGCCCAAATCAGTCTCGTCATACGTAACATTCATCAAGTCTGCACGGTCGTATGCAGACACATCCTTACCTTCAGTTTCCCATGCATCAAATACTTGCTGGCGGAAGTTAAGTGTCCAATTGAACGACGGCGAGTTGTTGTAAACCAGCTTCGCGTTCGGGATAACTTCCCGGATTTTGTCAACCATGCCAGCGATCTGCTCAACATGTGGCTTTTCAGTTTCGATCCACAGCAGGTCAGCACCATTTTGCAATGAGGTAATGCAGTCAAGAATGCAGCGGTCTTCGCCCGTTCCAGCCTTAAACTGGAACAAGTTTGAAGGTAGGCGTTTCGGGCGCATTAATTTACCGTCACGATTAACAACAACATCGTTCGGCGCCAAATCAGCAGCGGATACTTCTTCGTAATCGAGGAAGCTATTATACTGGTCACCTAGATCACCCGGCTCTTTCGAAACCGCGATCTGCTTCGTGAGGCCAGCGCCCAAACTATCTGTCCGGGTAACAACGATACCGTTATCAACACCCATTTCAAGGAAGGCATAGCGGCAGGCGCGAACTTTGGCGAGGAAGTCTTCATGCGGCACGGTTACTTTACCGTCCTGGTGGCCACACTGTTTTTCGTCGGACACTTGGTTTTCGATCTGAAGCGCACAAGCGCCAGCTTCGATCATTTTTTTAGCGAGCAAATACGTTGCTTCTGCGTTACCGAAACCAGCATCAATGTCGGCGATGATCGGCACAACATGAGTTTGGAAGGTGTCGATCTTGCTTTGAACTTTTTGCTCAGCGGCAGTATCGCCAGTCTTGCGAGCAGCGTCTAGGTCACGGAACAACCCGCCCATTTCGCGGGCATCAGCCTGTTTGAGGAAAGTATAAAGCTCTTCGATCAAGGCAGGAACAGATGTTTTCTCGTGCATAGACTGGTCAGGCAAAGGGCCGAAATCAGAGCGGAGCGCCGCAACCATCCAACCAGAAAGATACAGATAACGACCTTTTGTAGTACCAAAATGCTTCTTGATAGAGATCATCTTCTGTTGGCCAATAAATCCGTGCCAGCAACCCAGTGACTGAGTGTAGTCTGCAGAATTTGCATCATACGCTGCCATATCTTCACGCATGATATCTGCTGTGTAACGAGCGATATCTAAGCCAGTGTGGAAGCGGTTCTGTGCGCGCATTCTAGCGACTGCTTCAGCATCGATACCGTCCCAGGTGCCGTTGTTACTGTCGATCAAGCCCTGAACGCTGTTGATGTCATCTTGATAGTTCATAGTCTTGCTTCCGTCTGATATTCCAGAATTTTTGTCAAAAGGCATCAATTTTCTCCTCTATACAAATCCAGCATGCCGCTCATAAAAATTGGCGCTATTGGCTGATCTGCCTTAAGATCAGTGATACGCGCTTCTTTTAGCTTTTGCACACGCGAAAATGTGAACTTGTAAAACTTTACAAACTATTTTGTAATGTTGTAAGGTTTGTAATGTTTTAATTGTAAACTAAAGAGGCGGAAGTGAAAAAGGAACGCAGCACATTTATGGGCCCCAGAATACGGCGTCTTCGTCGTGATCTGGGTCTTACGCAGCTTGTCATGGCGGAAGACCTTGATGTCTCGCCGTCCTATATCGCTCTGATCGAAAGTAACCAACGCCCGGTTACGGCGACCATGCTGCTCAAGCTCGCTGAAATCTACCACACTGACATTGCTGCTTTGGCGCGGGGGTCTGGGGATGACTTTAACGCTCAAATGACAGCTGCGTTCAAGGCGCCCTTGTTTGCGGACCTTGACCTTTCCCCTTTGGAAATACAAGATTTTGGCAGCACTTTCCCCGCTACGGCAGAGGCAGTTATTCGCCTGTACACTGCCTATCAGGAAGGTCAATTGGCGCTGGCTGACCAAACGGGCGGTGAGGCGGCAGGGCCTGACCCTGTTAGTGAAGCAAGGCGCTTCCTCGCTGCGCGCAAGAATTATTTCGTTGAAATTGATAATCGAGCGGAGGAGTTGTCTCAAGATATAAAAAGGGCCGGTGGCTATAAGAAGTATTTTGCGGACCAGCGCCTGCGGGTTCGGCATTTACCATCTGATGTGATGGTAGGATTTACACGGCGCTTCGATGTACACCGTAGAGAAATTGTACTGGATGAGTCACTTGATAACGCCAGCGCTACTTTTCAGCTGGCATTGCAAATCGTCTATATGGAGATGACAGGTGTCATTTCAGACAATCTAGCTGGTACGAATTTTGATACAGAGAGTGGAGAAAAGCTGACACGTCGCGCCTTAGCCAATTACGCAGCAGGCGCTATAATGATGCCTTACCGCGCCTTTGCGAAGGCAGCGAAAAGCCGCCTCTATGATATTGAAGCATTGGGGCGCCAATTCGGGGCCAGTTTCGAGCAGGTTGCGCACCGCCTTACAACATTGCAAAAGCCGGGGCAGGAAGGCGTACCTTTCTTTTTTATCAGGGTGGATGCTGCGGGCAATGTCTCCAAAAGGCTGGACGGCGCAGGTTTCCCCTTTGCTCGACATGGGGGCTCATGCCCGCTCTGGACCCTTCACACAGCATTTAGCAATCCAAGACGCGTTTTGACACAGTGGGTCGAATTACCGGACGGCGAGAGATTTTTTTCCATTGTACGCACGGTAACGGCAGGTGGTGGCGGCTATCAGCGATCACAGGTTGAACGGGCCATTGCTCTCTGTTGTTCCTCTCAACACGCCCATAAGCTGATCTATACAAAGGACACAGAGATTTCGGCGGTACAGCCAACGCCTATTGGCGTCACATGCCGTCTGTGCCACCGCGCTGATTGCCTGGCGCGTGCAGAACCACCAATAGGTCGCTCCCTTCTTTCTGAGGACATTCGGCGGCCAGTAACACCGTTTGGGTTGGCAGACCCCTGATGTTTTGCATGTTTGCGGGATATTTTTACAGGGCGCTGCTTTTACTTGGCGCCCAGATTTTTACTTTTCTCTGACTCTTATCTTTGTTGAGGAATAGGTTGTATGTCGCAGTGAACCATTGATGCGACATCCCCCAAATATGGCGGTATTAAAAGCGTAACTGTCTGGCATCAACTTAGTTTCAGGTTGTATGCTGTGCTGCCCTCCTGCTGTATGCCCCAGTTACTTGCTGCCAAGCTGTTTCTGAATTGCAACAACTTGAAAATAAACGTTTATTCTCTTCATTAATAATTTACTAAATCGGTTCAGCGTGGGTCTATTATATCAAAAAACATACGTAGGAAGACTTATGAATTTCCCTCCCAAGGCATTTTTAAAAAGTATTAAATTAATTGGGAACAGCATTAAGATTCTGCTGCCGCTCGTGCTTTTTTTCTCAGTTTTAACCGCATCTCACGCCGATGACGGGTTCTATAAATTTTTGTCAGAAGGTGAACCTGAGCTTAGCTTGCGATACCGGTTTGCGGCAGTAAACCAGGATGGTTTACCCGAAAATGCCTCTGCTTCAACTCTGCAAACGTTGCTTGGCTATAAAACAGCGACAGTAAGTGGTGTGTCAGCATATGTGCAGTTCCGGAATGTTAGTAACATTGGCTCGGAAAATTATAATAATACCATCAATGGCAGAACGACGTACCCGGTTGTTGCAGACCCGACCAGTACCGAAGTTGACCAAGCTTACATACGGTTTTCAGCGAGTGATAACGTGGCGCTTACCGCAGGTCGCAGAAAGCTGCAATGGGGTAATCAACGCTTTATAAGTGCGCTGGGATGGCGGCAAAACAACAGGTCATTCGATAGTGTTGTGGTAGAAGCATGGTCTGACAATAAGGACTTTCAGGCGAAATATGCATACGCGTGGAATGTGAACCGTGCCTTCACTGATAAATCAGCGGTTGGTAACTTTGATTCTAATATTCATTTATTCAACGGCGAGTATAAGGGTTTTTCTTTAGGAAAACTTCAGGCCTATGCGTACTTAGTAGACTTAAATGACGCGTTTGCTCTCGGCCTTTCTACCTCAACCTTTGGTGCGCGTTTTGACGGAAACACACGCATTTCTGATAGTCTTAAGCTCACATATTACACAGAATACTCCAGCCAAAGCGACTATGCGGGTAACCCGGGTGACTTTACAGAGGATTATTTGCATGCCTCACTGGGTTTTGCGGCGAATAACGGCCTCAGTGTCACTGCT
>JAESTR010000040.1 GCA_016763495.1 Kordiimonadaceae bacterium | reverse complement strand
TGCCATTCCATTTCGCAGACCCTTCCACTTGCTGGCCCGTGCGTAACTGTGTGCCATCAATGCAGCCGTTTGCTTCGGATTGGCCAAGGTAACAGCCGGTACGATTTTCGCCGCCGCGAGCAACATCTTTATATGTGGCATTGGTATAACCAACAGAGGCCATTAGCGTTAAACCCTGAATGGGCCGCGCAATCGCCTCAAGTTCGAAACCATAATTATGCATAGTGCCGCCGTCCGCAGGTTGGAAAGCATTGTCCACCAAAGTAAATGTCCGGAAGTTTGAATAATTGAGGAAATAAAGTGAACCATTCAACTGCAGGCGGTTATCCATGAGGCTGGTTTTGGTTCCAACTTCATCGTTCCAGATAACTTCTGGCTCTAATTCATCAATTTGAATATCAGTACTGTTTACACGTAGCGCACTTACACGGCCTGGTGTGAAGCCGCGGCTAACAGACCCGTAAACCATAATGTCGTCAGATACAAAGTATGTGCCCTTAACAGCTGCAGACCAATCTGTCTTTTTATAAACAGGGATAGGCACGTTTTGCACCGCTGCACCCGGTATAGTGAAGGCATCCGGCACGAAAGCGGCAAAAGGAGCGAGCTCAGGACCTGCCAACTGTTGCAGATTGTAAACCGTAGGAATGCCTAGTTCAGACCTAACGTCATTCACGCGGCTTAGGCGGCCACCCGCAGTTAGGTGGAGTTTTTCGGTTAGCTTATAAGTCGCATTTATGTACGCGGCATAAGTTTTTTTGACGCTATGGTCTTCGTCATAATCCCAAATTCCGAGGAAACTGCCTGTTGTAAACAACGGTGTGAAGTCAGTTGGTAATAGCGGGACGCCAATAGCGCTGTTAATGCCCGTCGCAAAGGCATTACCAAAAAGGGACGATGCGATATAGTCGCCGTCTTCACCAAACCTAGTGATTTCAGTGACGTCAGAGGTTTCACGCTCGTAATAGAGGCCCGCGACATATTCCAGTTTGCCATCCGTGTTTGAAACAAAGCGAAATTCCTGAGAAAAGTCAGTATTGTCTACTTCTTTGTCAAGTACGAGGAGATCGAGCGCGGAAGCGTCAGTGTCCAAATTGTCTGCTTTGCGGTTCCTATCAGTATAGCCTGTGATGGACAATAATGTTCCCCAGTCATCATCCCATGTCAGGTGCGCCTGTGCGTGAGTTTGTTTTGTTGACAGGCTGACTCCGCCGTCAAGGTTGGTCGTGCCAGAGAAGGCATCATTACCAATCGTTGGCAGGTTTTTGCCAAGGCCAGCATTCACATGGGCTACCCAAAAGTCCATAAGCTCGGAGCCTGTCTGGTAGTAAGCCGTGTGGCTAGAGGGTTTGTTGTTATTATACTGCACCATGAAGCGAGCTGATAGATTATCGTTTGGTGTGAACAAAATTTGCCCGCGGAAACCATATTTTTCGGCGCTTTCTAGTTTAGAGCCGTCAAACTCATTATCTACCCAGCCGCCGCGGTCTTCATAAAAGGCGTTAAAGCGTGTTGATACTTTACCTTCGACTACTGGCACATTCAGCATGCCTGAATATTGGCTGAAGCCATAGTTGCCAAAGTCAGCTTTCACTGAGCCTTCAAATTCTTCGCTCGGTGCTTTTGTAATGTAATTAATAACACCGCCAGCGGCATTTCTGCCATAGATTGACCCTTGTGGTCCGCGCAAAACTTCCACGCGCTCAATGTCAGTGATAGGGGAGGAAAATGTAGTTGCACCACCCAGCTGGGCGACGCCGTCAAGCAGTATGGCAACCGAACCACGCGACACGCCGCGTAAGATAACGTTGGCACCGCTATCATTTTCTACGACTTCAATGTTTGGCGTCAGCTCAAGTGCTTCTGATAGGTTGAGCAATGCTTGGCGGTCAAAAGTTTGTGAGGTGATGGCCGAAACAGCAATGGGTACATCCTGTAGGCTTTGCGCCCTTTTTTGTGCGGTTACAATGATTTCCTCAAGGGTGAAATCTTCATTATCTGCTGCAATAGACCCTGTAGAAATTGCAAGCATGCTCGTCGTCGCTACTAAAACGCATTTGCATATACTAAATGGTCTCGCGCCGCTCTGGCGTAAGTGTAAAGTCATGGTAGTTTCCTCCAGCTTAACTGAGTTATGTGACCATTTTCTGGCTCACATTCTTTATTTTTATTATGGATGCACGTCTGACGTTTTCTTTAAGTGTGACATCACGAAATGACGTAAATTCATACTTATGGCTAAAAGACCGGGCAAGATTCAAAAAGGGCCACTATTTCGAAATTAAGGAAGCCAATCGCCAATCGCTTAGAAAGTATAATTAATACAATGGTTTAATATGTACCCATTGTATTGTGGGTGGGGCGAAATTGAACGTATTTTTTGTGAAATGGTGTAAATTTACTACAGTTTTAGTGGATACCATTAATATGCTGGCGCCCTCGATCAAGGCGCCAGCATATAAGTCAATTGATGTGGTTTGTAGGTGTTGTACGTCAGCTCAATTGAATGTCAGCTGCATTCGTCACCTCTTGCACAGTAGCTGGGCAGCTCAATTCAAACAGGGGTGACAAGCCGCGTTCAACACGAGAGGCACGCACTGCATTTTTAACTGCCATAAACACGCTGGCCGCCAAAACTAGCGGTGGTTCCCCCACTTCTTTGGATGAGTATAACAAGCTTGGCGCCTCAGGCACACCAGCGGCGGCTTTCTCCCGCGGGAAGAGTGTAACATTCATCTGTTTTGGAATGCTGGTGGTGGCGGGTATTTTATATCCCCAAGTATTGGGCGTGTTCAGTTGGCCGTAGCTGTCCTTACTTGTGTCATTTTCATATAGAGATTCTTCGGTCAATACATAGCCTATGCCTTGTACAAACGCGCCTTCAATCTGGCCAATATCAATGGCAGGGTTCATGCTTTTACCCATATCGTAATATATGTCGGTACGGACAACGGTGGTTTCCACTGTCAAAATGTCCACTTCTACTTCTGAAACTGCCACATTGTATGTAAAGCCAAGGAAGTTATCACTTGCTTCAGGCGTTACATTGTTTGTTTGAACCGGTATGCCGGGGATCGCTTTGTTTTCCGCCGCTGTTTTGAACGTGAGGTTAGAGCTCGGTGTGGTGCCGCCAGGAATTTCTGCATGATACTGCGCTTGCAAGTTCACTCGGTCGCCAAATGCCATGCCGACGATGTTTTGCCATATTAATTTGCCGTTGCCGGCTTCATGGCGCCAACCTTCAAGGCGGCCTGTCTTTTCGTCTGTGCCGTAATTCCAATAATCAATGCCAGCGTCTTTACACCAAGTATCACCGTTATCTACGAGCTTTTCACGTGCATAATCTTGCAGACGTGTGCGAAGGGCCCTGCAAGCTTCGCGTACTGCAAAGCCATTATATTGTGTGCCTGTGGACGCACCAGTTGATGACGGGTTCGGCACCACACTGGTGTCCGCGCTTTCTACATTGACCATTGTTAGGGGTACATTCAGCTCGTAAGCTGCGATCTGCATGATTTGCGTGAGGATGCCTTGGCCCATGTCCACGCCGCCTTGGCGGATGCAAAGTGTGCCGTCACCGCTATATACTGAAACGAGTGCGCTGGTCTGTTCAAGCGTCACGAGATTATACCCTGATGCATATTTAACGGGCACGATTGAAATGGCACGTTTGAGCCATTTGTTTTCTGAGTTGAAAGTTTCAATATCCGCTTTGCGAGCGGTGTAATCGCTTTCGGTTATGGCGTAATTCCATACATCGCGCATGTAACAGTATGTCAGTGTTTGCCCGAACGGTGTGGACTGCCCAATGTCATACAGGTTTTTCTGTCGCACTTCATCTGTGGGCATGCCAACGCTTGTCGCGGCATTATCGATAGCATTCTCGTAGCAGATGATGCCTTGAATATCTCCCATTGAGCGGAAGGCTGTGTTGGAGGCCTTGTTGGTGCGGACTACATCCAGTTTGGTCTGGTAATTGCGTACAAAATAGGCGCTATCGAGCCGTAACTGAAGGCAATCACCAACAACTAGTGAGCAATCATAAGTCGCGCCACCATCGCCGAGGAAATTGCCTTGCCAACCCCGTATCAAGCCTTTGTTAGCGGCATTGTCAGCGCCAGTGTCAATCGCAATCTGGTAGTCACATTGGTAAGCATGGCGGTGGCCAACCATGGCGCTGTCCTCTGCGCGCTGCAAGGCGAGGCGGACAGGCACGCGGGTTTTGTTGGCGGCAACAACTGCCATCGCGGCTACTAGCACAGATTGGGTTGTTTTTCCGCCGTACCCGCCACCTACATATGGGATTTCAACCGCGACCTTATTGAGAGGCAAACCAAGCACTGAGGCTACGGTGCTATGCACATCCATCGGGCTTTGTGAGGACGGGTGCAATCGCATGCTGCCATCTTTATTTGGGAAGGCGGCAGTAGACTGAGTTTCCATATAGAAATGCATCTGGTCGCCCGTTTTTTGCTGGGCGCGCACAAGGTTGCAGCTGTTATTTTCAACTTTAGTTGGCTGTACATCAATTGTACCGGGAGCAGGCTCTGGTGTGGTCTCTAACCATGCCATGTCAGAGCCTGCACGTTTAATTTTCCAAATGTGAGAAACGAAACTCGCACTTTCAGGATAGTCAGGGAATATCTGACCGTCTGCCGCGGCTTCATCAATGGTTAGCACCGCAGGCACATTGTGCAGTGGATTAGTTGCGGACAGTGGAGAGTATTGAACACATTCAGAGGTCACATAATACGCGATTTTAACGGCTTCCACATCATTGACGGCTAAGATTACGCCAATGGCTTGGCCAAAATAGGTGATATAGCCGTCAGCATAAACAGGCTGGTCTGCGCCCATGCCCACAAGATTTGGGTCGTTGTCATCTGGCCCTAAATTCTCTCTGTTAGGCACATCGGCTACAGTGATGAAGCCCTTGAAGGTATCAGGGAAACGTGCAGCTAGCAGGGTAGATAAATCTGCAGCCGTGATAGGTGTTTGCGGGCCACTACCCGCGATAAAACAAAAATTAGCCAACGCTCTTTCAGAGGTGACAGCCGCACCGTAAAGGGCGTTTGGCGGCATAACATAGTCATGCACATACGTGGTTTCGCCAGATGCTTGCAGGAAAGCTTCAGTTTTGATGAAAGGCTCTGAGATCGGGAATCGGTATTTTTCCGTTTCAAAAGTTTGAGTGCCGCCGGTTACACCCCATGTGCCCCACTTGATAACGCCAGCGGATTTATCTTGGTCGGGTACTTGGCAAGGTTCTAACTGGTCGATCACATTGACCATCGTTTTATAAACAAAGCTTTCGGCTAACTGCAGCTTATAGTCGTAGGTGATGCCTGTATTTTTATCGGGTGCCGTGTAGGCTGCTTTCACATCTTCCTGCACGGCAGTAATAATTTTCGGCAGATTTTCAAGGGAAATACCGTACTCTTTGAAAGCAGCTTCGGTATTGGTTGCGCGGAACGGGTATGTGGCAACACCGCCAAATACCACCCGGCAATCCAGCACTTTGAGGTCTGTATCCATGTCAAATTGAATGCCACTGTTGACGATAGAGTGGCTGTTGACCTCACGGCGCGCAACTTTCTGGCACTGAATATATTCATTCGGCTTACTGAAGGGCATATCGTACGACAGGATCACTTTGTCATACGGATAATTCTCGTCAGTGATGGTTTGCTCGATAAACTCTTCAATGGCCATTGTACGCGGCGCCGTGCCCCAAGCGGGTGATGTTACCTCTATGGTGACACCAGCCGCGATATAGGCCGTTATGGCGTCGGACGGAAAAGGCTCCCCTTGGTGAATATGCTTGAACACAAGCATATTGTTACCGGCAATGGAGGCTGCGTTGCGTACAATGGTGCCCGCAGTACGGCTCGCCATATAATGAATGACTTCAAAGTTGCGGGCTTCGGTAGCGCCCAGAGTAGCTATTTGAGTTTCCAAAAAGGCAATTAGGTCAGTGTAGGTCACTGCCGAGCCAACAGTAATGCTGGACGCATTTACCGTGATTTGTTTCAGAGAGGTAATGGCGTTGATGTCGATTAGATTTTGCGGATTTTCTACTTCATAGTCATACACGCCAACAGAAGTATTGCCGCATACAAGCCGTAAGTTCGAAGTGCCACCAAGCTCAGAGATGTCACTGAGTAATTCTTCTACCGTAGACGGGCTACGCCATACATAGCCGTCGCTTTCAAACGCTAGTGGCGCTTCGGGACCCCAAGGTGACGGGGGCAGGGCCAGCTCAATTTCACTGTCTACTCCAGCGGGTTTAAACGCAGGGTCGATCAAGCATTTCATTAAGTTTTTCTGGTCGTCTGGGGACCAGTTAGACGCATAGGTCTTCATGGCTTCTAAGATTGGGCGGTACCCTGTGCAGCGGCACAAGTTGCCATCAAAGATGTTTTCAATTTCTTGCTTGGTTGGTTTTTTTGCGCCATTGGCCGACATATAGGCTGTCATGTTCATCACCCAGCCTGGTGAACAATAGCCGCACTGGCTGCCATTGTTTTTGGCGAGAGAGAAGGCGACAGGGTTCATTTCACTGGTAACTGACCCTGTACCCTCGATAGTCGTAACCGCAAGACCATTAAGCGCAGCTACTGGTCGCAAGCAGCTGTTGATAGAGCGGTGCTGGGCTGTGCCTTTCGCCGTGTCCCATGCGGATAGCACCACGGTACAAGCCCCGCAGCCGCCTTGGCCACACCCTTTTTTTGAGCCAGTGAGCTGCACTTCAGGTAAATGTAGATAATCCACCAACCGTAAATCTGCTGGCGGTGAGTCTATTTCTACCTGCTTGCCGTTTAAGAAAAAAGTTACAACTGAAGTATCTTGTTGTGCCATGGCTCGCGGTTCCCAAATGAAGTGATTAACAATGCAGGATTGGATTGGCCCCAATTTCCCCGAATGAATTTCCGAAGTAAAAAGGTGCACTAAGCCAAGGTCGCTTGGGAGTGATGTGGGTCACGTTGTGATTATTTTAATTTGACTGCATGGCTTGGTGTTGTTGGGGATACTTAGTAGAAGCCCGTAATGGCTTATCTTTTTCTGGCCACTGGACGGCTGTATCGCTGGATAATATTTTCCAAAATATCCAATTTGATAGGTTTTGCTAGATGGTCATTCATACCCTTGGATATGCATTCCTCTCGGTCGCCTTTCATGGAATTAGCGGTAACAGCGATGATAGGGACTTGGTTGTCGTCCGGAAATTTTTCTCGGATTACCCGAGTGGCTTCATAACCATCCATCACGGGCATTTGCATATCCATTAGCACAATTGAATAGTCGTTGGCACATACCGCGTCAACGCCTTGTTGGCCATTGTCCACAATGTCATAATTGAGTTTCATGGTATCCAACATATTACCCATAATGCCTTGATTAATAAGGTTATCTTCTACAACCAATATTCTTATGTTGGTGTCATGTGTGGTGATGGATTTGGTCGGAGCTCTATTTTGTGGGTCTTGTTGGTCTGGCCTTTTAATTTGGATGGTGGCCGCACTTAGGTCTAGAGGTTTGTGAATGCGCCCTCTGGGAATGGTTACGATAGCTGATGTTCCTTCACCAACTTCGCTTTCAAGTCTGAAACTTCCTTCATGCATCTCGGCAAAAGATTTAGCGAGCGGTAAGCCAAGGCCGGTACCAGGGTTCGGTTTGTTCATGCCACTGTTAATTTGACCAAACCGAGATAAAGCGATGTCGATTTTGTCTTTAGGGATGCCGATGCCACTATCGCTGATAGTGATCTCCATTTTCCCATCCGGGAGCATTTTATGTTCGAAAATAACTTCGTCACCCTTTTTGCTAAACTTAATCGCGTTCGAGAGTAAATTGATAAAAATCTGCTTGATCCTGCGTGGATCTACAAATATCAGTTCACTGTTTCGGGGGATTTTGTTGATGACTGTGACACCTTGTTGCGCTGAGCGGTGGCTGAGTAAGTCAATGGAGGATTCAGCTAGTTTGCGCAGAGGCAATAATTCTGGCGCAATTTCAATGCCAGCGTTTTCTATTTTCGATAGGTCAAGAATATCAGTTACAATACCAAGCAAATTCTCGGCAGATAGCTTGATGTCATCTGAAAATTCAAGGATTTGAGCATCACTGAAGCTGCGCCGCCCTTTTGAACTCATTAAATCGGCAAACCCTATAATAGCATTTAGCGGCGTGCGTAACTCGTGGGACATGTTGGCTAAGAATTCAGATTTTAGTCTGTTTGCGTAGTCGGCCTCTTCTTTTAAGCGTGTTAGGTCGGACTTCTCCATTTGTATAATTTGTATCAGCTGATTGAATTCTTTCGCTAATGTTTGTGTCTCTAGGCCAACTTTGGGTACCTCTACTTGGATGCCAGTGTTTTTCGCGGCAGAAATATCTGCCATTCTATTGGATAAAATAATTAGGGGCTCGGAAATGGATTTATTAAGGTGCGTTGAAATGATAGTTACCAGAATTAGAATGCTAATGGTGACCAGAAATGAAAAAAACCAAAGGTACAAGTGACGTTTATGGAGAAAGCCCAACTCCATGCGCATATAGAGTAAGCCTATCTCTTCGCCGTCCAACGTTATCGGGTATGTTATGTCAGTGATACCTTGTAAGTAATCATAGCCAATGATGGCAGGCAACTTGTCACATAGCCGTATGTCATAAGTGGTTTTAGCATAGCTTGCGAAAGTGGTGCCGTCGGTATTAAAAACGCAGGCGTGGCTGATATTTTTTTGTGCTTTGAGCTCTTGTAGATTACGAATTAATGTGTCGCTGTCGCTAAATGTTAAAGGCACTAAACTACTGCCCGCCTGAACTTTGACCAAGGTCATTAAAGTTTGGCTCGAGATGTCTTTTTCCTGAAAATAATCGTAAAGGAAAAAGCTATTCCCAATTAAAAGGCATAAGGCTAGGGCGGCTATAAAACTAACTCGGCCTAAGACTTGTGAAATGGTTTTCCCTGATGAATGGAATGAAGTGCTGATCATTTTTATCGCCCTTCACGTTCTGGGGTAACGATATTAGCAAAATCAAGTAAGCGGGAATTAATTCTAAGTTTCGTATTTTGCAATACAGATTTGTTGATCTCAAAAATGAGTTTATTGTAATGATTGGCCAAATTAATCTGGCCTCCAGCGGCAATGAAACTCGGATGGTTACCGACGAGTAAAACGCCCTTGTTGATTAGATTTTTGATCAAGGCTTGTGAAGATGGCTGGGTGTTAATGGAGCTGGCAGTACCTACAAATACGATGTGGCAATTTTGGCGGCTATTTTTTTCGTCGAATGCCACTACTTCAATAATTTTACGTGCTATTTTTTTACCGGAAACCAAAGCGCTAAGCGCACTGGAGAATTTGGGCGCATCTAGAATACAGTATCGGAAGAAAACAGCACCGGCTTTGCTCGAGTTTTGCCACTTTATAAGTTTGGGTAGCCGGTACAGAAATAGTGATTTTAACTGGTTTTTGTCCGTGGACTGGCTTGGTAGTTGAACAGCGCTAACTGTTGTGCAGAATAGGCAGCTGATAAGCAGGGCTATTAACACCTGATTAGTAAGCCAATCTCTCTTGAATGCAGCGCGCATAAGTTAAGCCATCTGTGGTTACTAGGTAATGGCTTAAAATACGCAATAGATGTGAAAACTCTGTTAATACAGGGCTTTGCGTTGGGTTTTGCACCGCGGCTTGTATTATACATCGGGGCGAGGCTTATTCGTGCTTCAAAAAATGCCCGGACAAGATGCCCGTGTAGGCTCCTTTTTCTATAGCTAGTTTCCCATTCACTGTGAGGTAGCGCACTCCGTCGCTCAAGCGTTCAGGGGACCCGTATGTTGCGTTAGCTTTGAATATTCCGGGGTCAAAGATCAGGACGTCTGCGAAATACCCAGTTCTCAAATATCCTCTTTTGGGAATACTGAAAGTATCTGCCGGTAATCCGCTGCTTTGCCTGATGAATTTCCCAACTGACAAAACGCTCTTTTGTTTCACAAAATAATCGTACTTCCGCGGAAAACTGCCATACTTTCTGGGATGAGCACGACTACCATCAGAGGATGTCATGACCCATGGCTGAGCCATGAAATTGGTGATGTCGGCATCTTGCATATTATAGGATATTATTCCAATAGCGGCGTGTGAGATTATCAATTTAATAGCTGTTTTTTCAGCAGACATTTGGTGTTTATTTGCTGCAAACGTAAGGGTTTTCCCTACGTAGGTTGCGGGTAAGTTGGTGCCGAACTGTATTTTATCAGGGCCACCTCTGCGGTGCAGATTTTTAGCTATGCCTTTGATGATTTTTGGTAGGAGAGCAGGGTCGGAAAGCCTGCCTATCATTTTCTCTCGGCCCCCTTCCATCACCCATCGCGGTAACAACGCGCTTGTTAGGCCTGTTGCTGAAGCATCCCACGGATACTGGTCAGCGGTTATTAATTGGCCGTTTTTTCTGGCTGCATTGATAAGGCCAATGACTTGTGTGCTTTGGCCCCATACGTTTTGACCAAGCGCCTTAATGTGGGCAATGTGCACAGGTAATTTGGCTTTTTTACCAATTTCAATGGCCTCAGAGACCGCGCCTTGCAGGCCAATAGTATAGTCACTTTCGT
>JAESTR010000006.1 GCA_016763495.1 Kordiimonadaceae bacterium | reverse complement strand
CTGAAGGCGCACGGTATTGGCAGTGAAGAAGTCTCCGAAAAACCAGCGGAACTTCCGGCACGCGACCTTACGGGAAAAGGCACAATATTAGTCGTAGAAGATGAAGACCCTGTGCGTATGTTTGCTGCTCGAGCGTTGACTAATAAAGGCTATAAAGTACTTGAAGCCGCCTCTGGTGAGGCCGGTCTTGAAATACTTAAAACCCATGATGAAAAAATAGATTTGCTGATCTCAGACGTGATCATGCCGCGTATGGACGGTCCAACGCTGGTAAAAGAAGCCCGCAAAGACTTGCCTGATTTGCCAGTGATTTTCGTATCGGGGTATGCAGAGGACGTTTTCCGTAAAAACCTGGAGGCGGAAGAGTTTGAATTTCTGCCTAAACCTTTCTCCCTCAACGACCTTGCTGCCAAAGTAAAAGAAATTTTGGGGTAAATAAATCTACCTGTTTCATCGCTGTATTTGTCAAAAAGAACAAAAAGAGAACTTTTTCTTTGACAATGAGAACAAAAGTGGTACGAAAGTGTCATTGCAACGAGAAACCGCCTGTGGAATAAGGGGAGAACAAAATGTCATTACCTGAATTACAATTGGTTAAGGGAACATCCATGGATAAGAATAAGGCGTTGGAGGCAGCGCTTAGTCAAATTGATAGGGCTTTCGGTAAAGGCTCTGTTATGAAGCTCGGCCAAAGCGGCGTTGCAAATGGTGTAGAAACGATTTCAACCGGCTCACTGAACTTAGATATCGCGCTGGGCATTGGCGGTTTGCCAAAAGGCCGAGTAGTGGAGATCTATGGCCCTGAAAGCTCCGGTAAAACGACACTTGCATTACATGCTGTAGCTGAATGCCAGAAAGCTGGCGGTATCGCGGCTTTTGTAGATGCAGAGCATGCTCTTGATCCTATATATGCGCAAAAGCTTGGTGTTGATGTAGATGAATTGCTCGTTAGTCAGCCTGATACTGGTGAGCAAGCGCTTGAGATTACCGACACGCTGGTCCGGTCGGGTGCTATCGATATTCTTGTTATCGATTCTGTGGCCGCCTTGACACCGCGCGCTGAGCTAGAAGGCGAGATGGGTGATACCCACGTTGGTCTTCAGGCCCGCTTGATGAGCCAAGCGCTGCGTAAGCTGACAGGCTCCATCAGTAAATCAAAAACTATTGTTATTTTCATCAACCAGATTCGCATGAAAATTGGTGTGATGTATGGCAGCCCTGAAACCACCACTGGCGGTAATGCTCTTAAATTTTATGCGTCTATTCGCTTAGATATCCGCCGCGTTGGCGCTATCAAAGATAAAGACGAAATTGTTGGTAACGCAACACGGGTTAAAGTTGTTAAAAACAAGATGGCCCCTCCATTCAAACAAGTCGAATTTGACATCATGTACGGGGAAGGCATTTCTAAAATGGGTGAAATTGTCGATTTGGGTGTTAAAGGCAATATCGTTGAAAAGTCAGGTTCTTGGTATAGTTATTCTAGCCAGCGTATTGGACAAGGCCGCGAGAATGCCAAACGATTTTTGTTAGAAAACACTGAAATTGCAGTGGAAATTGAAAATTTGATCCGTAAAAATGCAGGTCTTATTACGGAAAGCATGCTGAAAGACGACCCTTCTAAAGGTAAGGAAGACTAGTTTTTCTTTAAATAGCTAGCTTGCCCCGGTAGAGCGATGTTTTGGGGAACATGTGTTTTAAACGGGAGTTTGAGAAAGGGAGCAACTTCGGTCGCTCCCTTTTTTTGCGCCTATTGGCTCACTGACGATATACATTGCTGGACAGTAGCTTGTGTGCCCGCTAAAACGGCGAGAAGAATTGCTTCTGGCGGGGTATTACAATAGCCGGATGCACCGTTTAAAGAGTTTAATTGAGGCTATTTATGTCAGGTTCCATGACGGGTGCTAACGATATCAGGAAGACATTCCTGGATTATTTTGCAAAAAACGGTCTCGAGATTGTGCCGTCCGCATCACTTGTGCCAATGAATGATCCAACACTGATGTTTACCAATGCAGGCATGGTACCATTCAAAAATAACTTTACTGGTGCCGAAAAAAGCCCCTTTAGCACAGCCACCTCGTCACAAAAATGCGTTCGTGCAGGTGGCAAACATAATGACTTGGACAATGTAGGCTATACTGCACGCCATCATACTTTTTTCGAGATGCTAGGCAATTTCTCGTTCGGTGATTATTTTAAAGAACAAGCCATCGTGCATGCATGGGACTTGATGACGAAAGAATATGGTGTAGCCAAAGAAAAGCTCACAGTCACAGTATACCATGACGATGATGAAGCATTTGATTTGTGGAAGAAAATCGCAGGTCTGCCAGACGATCGCATTATTCGCATCACGACCAATGATAATTTTTGGTCCATGGGCGACACTGGCCCGTGTGGACCATGCTCCGAAATTTTCTATGATCACGGCGATCATATATGGGGTGGCCCGCCGGGTTCAGCCGAAGAAGATGGCGATCGTTTCGTCGAAATTTGGAACTTGGTGTTCATGCAGTATGAGCAACAGGCCGGTGATGGCGGGCGCGTTGATCTGCCAAGCCCCAGCATTGATACTGGCATGGGCCTTGAGCGCATGGCGGCGGTCATGCAAGGGACTAATGACAATTACCAAATCGATACTTTTCGGCGGCTGATAGAGGCATCTGTGGATGCCACAGATGCTGCTGAGACAAAAGAAAACAGTGCGTCTCATCGTGTTATCGCTGACCATTTACGGTCATGCAGTTTCCTTATGGCTGACGGCATCTTGCCGTCCAATGAGGGTAGGGGCTATGTACTGCGCCGTATTATGCGCCGCGCTATGCGTCATGCCCACATGTTAGGTGCCAAAGACTTGGTCATGCACCAGCTTGCACCGACATTGATTGGCGAAATGGGGCAGGCATTTCCAGAATTATCACGTGCCAAGAGCCTTATCGAAGAGACATTCAAGCTTGAAGAAGGCCGTTTCCGCCAGATGCTGGAAAAAGGCCTGCGCTTGTTGGATGATGAAGTATCCAACTTATCAGGTGATACGCTCGCTGGTGATGTGGCCTTCAAACTGTATGACACATATGGTTTTCCACTTGATTTGACACAGGACGCTCTTCGCGACAAGAATCTGAAAGTTGATACTGTAGGCTTCAATGCAGCTATGGAAGAGCAGCGCACAAAGGCCCGCGCCGCCTGGACTGGTTCCGGCGATGTTGCGTCTGAAAAAATCTGGTTCGACTTAAAAGATAAGCACGGTGCAACCGAATTCGTTGGCTTTGGCAGCACCGATGCTGAAGGTCAGATCGTGGCGATTATTAAAGATGGCGCGTTGGTTGGAAAAGCTGGAAAAGGCGAAACGGTTTCTATTCTAACAAACCAAACACCATTCTATGGCGAATCAGGCGGACAAATGGGCGACACTGGCCTTGTGTCGAATGAGCAAGGTGCAGCCAAGGTTATCAATACAACAAAAGCTGTTGCCTCTCTTCACGTCCATCATCTTGAAGTAACAGAGGGTGAATTTACCGTTGCTACCGCTGTGCAGATGAATGTCGATCGCATTCGTCGTGACAAGCTAAAAGCAAATCATTCTGCTACCCATGTGTTGCATGAAGTATTACGCCGCGAACTTGGTGACCATGTTACGCAAAAGGGCTCTCTTGTTGCGCCTGATAGGCTGCGGTTTGATATTTCGCATACAAAAGCAGTGACACCAGAAGAACTAGCCGCAGTTGAAAAGCAGGTAAATGCTATCATCCGCGGTAACGCGCCTGTGAATACACGGTTGCTCAGTTATGACGATGCGCTCGAAGTGGGTGCAATGGCTTTGTTTGGCGAGAAGTATGGCGATGAAGTCCGGGTTGTCTCTATGGGTGATGAGACCGAAAAGGCTGACAGGGAAGAATATTCCGTTGAACTTTGCGGCGGTGTACATGTAGAGCGCCTTGGCGATATTGGCGTAATGACAATTGTATCCGAAAGTGCAGTTTCCTCAGGTGTACGCCGCATTGAAGCCCTGACAGGTGAAGCCGCCCACGCGCATCTCGTTGAACAGCGTGCAACACTTGCAGAAGCGTCGGCCATTTTAAAGGCACAACCTGCTGAACTGGCCGCCCGTATCACGGCACTACAAATAGAACGCAAGCAGCTTGAAAAAGCTTTAGCTGAAGCCAAGAAAAAAGCTGCACTAGGCGGCGGCAATGCAGAGGGCCCCGCGATTAAAGACGTTGCAGGCATTAAGTATCTTGGGCAAGTG
>JAESTR010000039.1 GCA_016763495.1 Kordiimonadaceae bacterium | reverse complement strand
TACTACTGATCTTAAATTAAACGCGCTCGTGATCCAGTCGGGCATTACTTACCGCTTTTAGATCAGGTTAAGGTTGGAGGCCCAGAATGCACAACGCAAAAGAACAAGAATACGACCTTATCGTAATTGGCTCAGGCCTTGGTGGCCTGACCACCGCCGCCCTTATGGCCAAATTAAAAAAGTGGCGCGTACTTGTGTTGGAACGCCATTATGTTGCTGGGGGTTTCACTCACAGCTTCAGGCGGCCCGGCGGGTACGAATGGGACGTAGGTGTGCATTATGTAGGCAAAATGGGCCCCGGCCATAAAGAGCGAAACCTGTTCAACTTTATCACTGACGGTAATCTAGAGTGGGAGCGTATGCCGGAACCAATAGACGTTCTTGACTATCCCGGTTTGCGCATCCCTGTGTACTCGAGTGAAAAAGAACAGCGTAAAACCCTGATCAAACTTTTCCCGCATGAAGCAGTGGCGATCAAACAGTATTATAAGGACATGAAAACTGCTGAGATGTGGGGTGTTGGTAGTTTTATTGCCGCCACGCTGCCAAAAGCATTTGAGAAAATAACGAAACTTGTGCTTAGCCGCGCCAGCAAACTCGGCCTGATGACCACAGAGGAATACTTAAACCACTATATTACCGACCCTAAATTAAAGTCCGTATTGGTGTCGCAGTGGCTTGCATACGGACTGCCGCCTTCAGAAAGTGCCTTTGGCCTCCACGCTACAGTGATGCGCCATTATTTTGATGGCGGGTTTTTCCCGAAAGGGGGCGCAGGAGAAATTGCCAAAAACATCGTGAAAGTGATTAAAAGATTTGGCGGCGACGTGCGTATAAACCACGACGTAACAGGAATTATCTTATCAAACGGTAAAGCCGTTGGTGTGAATGTAAGCCACCGCAAAAAAACCAAGACCATTTATGCGCCTGCCATTGTTTCTGACGCTGGCGTACAAACCACTTTCAACAAACTGCTACCGAAAGGCATGCTGACTCTGCAGCAAGAAAAAGCAATGCAAGTCAAGCGTACTCCCAGTGCTGTTTCGTTATACCTTGGCTTGAAGGATACCCCAGCAAGCTTGGGTTTTCGCGGTGAAAACCATTGGATCTTCCCGGGTTTTGACCATGAAGCGCATCGGGATGCTGATGACATGGCAGAGGGTGTCGCCACTGCCGGACATCTTTCTTTTCCATCCCTAAAAGACAAGCGTAGCAAAAAGCACACCGCAGAGTTTTTTTCAGTTGTGGATTTTGACCATTTTAATAGCTGGGTTGGCAGCCGCTGGAAAAAGCGTGGCAAGGATTATGAAACTGTAAAAGCAGATATCACTGCCTCAATGTTGGCCCTTATTGAAGAACGCAATCCGGGATTTACTGCTCTGGTGGACTATACAGAACTCTCTACGCCTTTAAGTGTGGAACATTTTCTTAATCACCCTAAAGGGGCCATATATGGTTTGCCGGGGACTCCAGAAAAGTTCCAACAAGAATGGCTGCGCGCTAAAAGTCCTGTACCAAACTTGTATCTTACAGGCGCTGATATCTTATGTGTCGGTATCATGCCAGCGCTGCTAACAGGCGCGGCAACAGCGGGGGCCTTGACCGGCGCATTTGGCTTCCTGCGCGTTTTACTTGCCGCCCAAAAAAAACAGCAACCAGATAACAGTCAAGACATGCAAGAAGTGGAAAAGGTTGGTGTTTTGTAGGGTGGAAATAGCTAAGCCGGGCGGGTTGTTTGTGATGGTATCGTAGTTGCTGTATTTTAGCACGCGGTCCACGGAAAATTGACGTATTGCTTTGGGCTTTTAGTGCTGTATTTTTTGTGAAAAGATACGCGCTCTCAGACATTGCCAATGAAAATCTATGGTTTAAAGCCACTTCTGCTGCAAGGACACGGTGGCCGATGTTGCATTGGTGCTACCTTAAAAGCAGTATCACATAGCAGTTTATGACTTTTCAGCACAGAGGGAGCGCCCTGAATTAAAAGCGTGTTTTACGGGTGAGCACTAATACAGGTTTTGGCTCATTCTGTAGTTATTAAACTGCCTCAAGAGCAATGGCGATGCCTTGGCCGACGCCGATACACATGGCCGTAAGGGCCCGTTTGCCTTGCCGTCGTTGCATCTCAAGGGCAGCGGTGCCGGTAATGCGCGCGCCAGATGCGCCAAGAGGGTGACCAAGCGCGATGGCGCCACCGTTTGGGTTCACATGCTCTGCACCGTCTGGAATGCCGAGTTGGCGCATAACAGCCAAGGCTTGGGATGCAAAAGCTTCGTTTAACTCGATCACATCAAAGTTGGCAATAGTGAGGTTCAGTCGCTGGAGCAATTTTTCACACGCAGGCGCTGGGCCAATGCCCATTATTCTAGGCGGTACACCAACTGTGGCGCTGCCAGATATTTTAGCGATTGGGGAAAGGCTGTATTTCTTCACGGCGTCTTCAGACGCTAGCAACAGGGCTGCCGCGCCGTCATTAACGCCGGAGGCATTTCCGGCCGTCACACTGCCATTTTTCCGAAAAGGCGTACCAAGTTTGGCCAAGGTTTCAAGTGTTGTACCTGCGCGCGGATGTTCATCTTCTTTTATAGTGGTTGATGTGCCGCGTTTGCCGGGCACCGTCACAGGGATGATTTCTCCGTCAAAGCGATGTGCCTGTTGTGCTGCCGCCGCCCGCTGCTGGCTTCGGCATGCAAAGGCGTCTTGGTCTGCGCGGCTGATGCTATAGTCTTCAGCCACATTTTCACCGGTTTCTGGCATACTGTCAGTACCGTATAGTTCTGTCATGCGGTCATTGATAAAGCGCCAGCCAATTGTGGTGTCATAGACTTCGTTTTTTCGTGTGAAGGCGGCCTCTGCTTTTGGCATAATAAAGGGCGCGCGCGACATACTCTCTACTCCGCCTGCAAACACGAGATCAGCGTCGCCTACCTTGATTAACCGGCTGGCGGTGGCGATAGCATCCATACCGGAACCACAAAGCCTATTGATGGTCGTGCCCGGCACGCTAACGGGTAAGCCTGCAAGCAAAGACGCCATGCGGGCGACATTTCTGTTGTCTTCACCAGCTTGGTTGGCGCATCCAAGAATAACTTCGTCTATTTGAGCCCAATCAATATGCGGGTGCCGCGCCATTATGCCCGCGATAGGAATGGCAGCCAAATCATCAGTACGTAGACTTGAAAGTGCACCGCCGTACCGGCCAAAAGGTGTGCGCAAGTAATCAACCAAATAAGCGTGTGTCATTGGGGCTAACTTTCAAAAATACCAGAAGGTCTTTACTTGGGAGCGGCGTTAGAGGTCTATTTCAAACTCTGCCTCGGTTACGGCAACGACGGTATCAAGACTAACGCACGGCATTAGCTGAGTTAGGTACATTGTACCGCCGCGGAATTCGAACACCGCCAAATCAGTAATCAGCACATCAACGACTTGTTTTGAAGTAAGCGGCAAGGTGCAATCTTTGATAACCTTTGTACCGCCATCTCTGTCTAGGTGGGTCATAGTGACAATTAGTTTTTTTGCGCCGCCTGCTAAATCCATCGCGCCGCCGACACCTAGAAGTGGTTTTCCGGGCACCGCCCAGTTAGCTAAGTTTTGCGCACTGTCCACCTGCAAACCACCCATGATGGCCACGTCTATATGGCCGCCACGGATCATGCCGAACGAGCTTGCTGAATCAAAATATGAACTGCCCGGCAAAGCGGTAACAGGGATTTTTCCCGCGTTCACCGGGTAATCCATTGCGCCACCTTCAGCAGGTGAAGGGCCTACACCCAACATACCGTTCTCAGAATGCAAGGTGATGCCGTCTTCGGCTTTAATAAGGTCAGCAACTAAAGTTGGAATACCGATGCCTAAATTAACTATATCGCCGGGTGCGAGATATCCAAGTGCCGCTTTGGCCATGGCCAAGCGTTGAGGGTCTACCTTTTTGTCACTGCTGGAGACAGAAAGTGATGAGCCCAAATCCTCTGGTTTTAATTTGGCTATTACGAGGTAATCAACAAATAGGCCCTGGGTGTGCACAAATTCAGGCTGAATTTCACCTACGGGCACGATCTCTTCTACTTCGGCAATCACAATATCCGCGGCTGTTGCCGCTGCGTGGTTAAAGTTGTTTTCTGTCATGCGGTACTGCAAGTTGCCCGCTGCATCTGCTCGCCAAGCGCGTACCAAAGCGACATTGCCGCGGATGGCTGGGATAAACACCATTTCTTTGCCGTCAATAGTACGGCACTCACGGTTATCAGCGAGAGGTGTGCCAGCTGATGTGGGCGTGTAAAAACCGCCAAGTCCTGCGCCGCCTGCCCTGATTGCTTCGCCCAGCGTGCCTTGCGGTAATAGTTCAACTTCAATGTCACCAGCTTGTGCAGCATTTACGGCTTCACGGTTACTGGTGAGGAAGGAGCCAATCGCTTTTGATAGT
>JAESTR010000038.1 GCA_016763495.1 Kordiimonadaceae bacterium | reverse complement strand
TGTATCCATTTTCATATTATGCTGCCAGTTCTTGTGCTTTATGACCTTGGGATATCCCAAGGTCATAAAATTGCTCTCTTGATCGCCAGTAAGCTTCATCTGGCGTCCGGCCGTCAAGCGATGAATGAGGGCGGATGGTGTTATAAAATGCCATCCAGTCATCAATCACGCGCCTTGCTTTAAAACCATCGGTCATTTCAGTCAGGTAAATGGCTTCATATTTAAGGCTGCGCCACAGACGTTCAATGAAGATATTATCCAGATACCGCCCGCGCCCATCCATAGATATGGCCACCTCTGCATTTGTCAGAATCTCGATAAAGTCTGAGCTGGTGAATTGGCTGCCCTGATCGGTATTGAATATCTTCGGTGGGCCGTAGTGCCCAATCGCTTCCTTGAGTGCCTCGACGCAGAAGTCGGCTTCCATCGTATTCGACAAGCGCCACGCCAGTACACGGCGCGTGGCCCAATCCATCACTGCGACCAGATAGAGAAAGCCCTTTTGCATCGGGATGTAGGTAATATCCGCACACCACACATGATTGGCTGCTGTGATAGACACATTACGCAGAAGGTACGGATATATCTTATGCTCGGGATGGGGCTTGCTGGTCTTTGGTGCTCGGTAAATAGCCTGCAAGCCCATGATCCGCATAAGGCGTCGCACACGGTGCCTGCCAATTGATACGCCTTCTCGCTGCAGACTTATCATCATTTGGCGGCTGTAGATTCAACCTGTCAAGGCAACACCCTGCTGTATTGTTTAGATGAAATGAATCTGTGGAGTGGTGCCGGGATGATGTTGCTTGTACGGCTGTATTTCCGCCAGCGTGACGGGGATGTAAACGGCGGTCCCAGGTGAGGCTTTGACGTAAAATATCAGGTAACTTGCCCATCTGACGAGACAAGGCAGATACCACTGTGTTGGTGTTTTTCCCATCTGTCAATACCGATTGAATATTCCCCAGAAGTGCCGAAGTAAAATTCCCCAGTTTGGAAAGTATGTGATTATTTAAAGTTCTTGATTATCATCTCCTTTTTTTGGTGGGCGTCCGCGGCGTTTAGGCGGTGCGGGCGGCGCGATTGGAGCATAAGCGCGTACATGCTCTGGAATGAGGTCCGCATGGGCGCGCAGGCGGTAGCTTGCGCCTTCTATCTGGACAACAACAGCATGGTGCAAAAGCCTGTCCAGAAGAGCTGTTGCGACGACGGGATCACCGAAGACCTCACCCCATTCAGCAAAGCCCCGGTTTGAGGTGAGGATCATGGCGCCTTTTTCATAGCGTGCGTTGACCAACTGGAAGAAGAGGTTTGCCCCGCCCTTGCTAATCGGCAGATAGCCTATCTCGTCAACGATCAACAAAGCAACGCGCGCATAGAAGCGGAGTTTTTCAACCAGACGGCCTTCGCGTTCGGCTTTAAGGAGCGCTTCAATCAACTCCGCGAGTGTGGCACGGTAAACACTCTTGCCCGCCTTGACGCAGGCAACGCCGAGTGCGGTAGCAAGATGGCTTTTGCCGGTGCCTGGAGGTCCGAGGAAGTGTACTGCCTCTGCCCGTGTCACAAAGTCGAGCTGCGCCAGGGCCATAATGCGGTTCTTGTCCAGGGATGGCTGGAACGAGAAGTCGAAGCTCTCCAGTGTTTTGATCGGCAGCAGTTTGGAGGTCATCAAAGCCATGCTCACACGTCGGGTTTCGCGGTTTGTGAACTCTTCAGAAAGCAGCGTATCAATGGCTTCAATCGCCGTAATCTTGCCCTGTTCAATTTGTTGTACAGTATGATCCAGAGCTTCCAGAGCTCGGGGCATCTTCAAGCCAACAAGACAGGTACGGATATTGTCGAGGGCACTTGTCATTGTGCCTCTCCTCGAAGGACTTGGCCCTGAGGTACTTGGTCTTGCTTGGCCAGGCGCTTCCCTACAGCCCCATAAAAAGCAAGAGACCTCGCCGGAACACCCCGGGAAGGCTGCTCCCTTTTGCGCAAAGACGGGGCTTTACGGTGAAGAAGGTCAACCCGGCGCTGGTTCTTGCCCTCTAACACGGGATGGGAGGCAATGAGCATACCCTCCTCAAAAATACATATTTTATTGGGGTGACTTTGCACCTCAAGCACGCGCTTGCGCGTGGTGTCTGGCACACTATAAAGATTGCCTCCGACAGAGACCATGCCTTCATGGCTAACCCGGCGCTCTACTGTCAGAACGGCACTGTAGGGCATGGGAGGCAAAGCGATTAGAGACGGTTGTTCAGTCGCAAAAGCCTGTTCGACCACCAAGCCTGTTGTTGCATGTACACGCGGATTGGCAATACCGGTGCGCCAGCCCTCAAACTGGGCATTCAGATCTTCCATGTTACGGAAGGTTCGGCCAAGGAAGAAGTCCTGACGGATGTAGCGGAACGGGCGCTCCACCTTGCCTTTCGTTTTAGCGCGGTACGCTTTGCAGGCGCGGGGTATAGAGCCATAGTGATCAAGCAAGGCTACCAGGGATTTGTTATAGTTGACGGTACCGTCAGCGTCTTCGCCGACAACGGCGGTCTTCATACGGTCATAAAGCACTTCAGACGGCACCCCGTCCATGGCAGCAAAAGCGGCGATATGACAGCGCAGCACTGTATGCAGGTTCTGGTTCGGGCAGAATTGGCCCCATAGCCACCGACTGCTGCCGAGCACCATAGAGAAGAGCCAGACTTTGCGCATCACACCAGGCTCATCGGTAAAATCTACTTTAAACTCAGCAAAATCTACCTGAGCCTGTTTGCCCGGCGGTGTTTCAAAACGCCGCTCAAATCGGCTATGTTCCGCTGGGCGGACTTCCAGCAGATACGCGGTTATGGCAGAATAACCGCCCTTATAGCCTAAATCACGAATGTCACGCAGAAGGCGGGCTCCCGACAATCCCGGATGCCGCACAATGCGCTCCTGTAAATACTCACAGTAGGGATCAATCAGCCGAGGTCGTGCAGTACGCGGACCATAAACCGGCGCTTCAAGCCCTGTTGCTAAATACTTGCGAATGGTTTTTCTGTCGCAGCCAAGCTTGCGCGCAATCGCGCTGACACTCAGCCCCTGTCTTTTTAAATCGTGGATCAAAACGATCTCCCTTAGTTTTACCACCTGAACTCCCTTCTCTTCCAAGAAAAACAGTCAGGCAGATGAAGTCAGCTAATGCCATGATTGAGGGGATGCATCCCCTCAATCATGGCTTTCAAAAGCTCTAAACTGGGGAATATTCAAATGGCAGAAGTGGGGAGTATTCATCCGGCAGTGACAATGCCCAGTAAGAAGCCTGTGCTCGGCGGCTTTCTGTGTCGCTTTGGTTAAGCT
>JAESTR010000037.1 GCA_016763495.1 Kordiimonadaceae bacterium | reverse complement strand
TAACCGAGGCGTTTTCATCGGCGGCATTTTTTAGCTCAATCACCACCAAGGGCAAACCATTCACAAACAACACCACATCGGGGCGTTTATTCACCCCGTTCTCAATCACGGTGAATTGATTGGCGACCATATCCATTGAATCAAGCACTTGCTGCTGCATTTCCCGCTCGGAAAGCGCGCCAGTGATTTGGATCATCCGGTCCGCGAGTGTGGATTTACCGTGGTCGATATGGGCTACAATAGAGAAATTGCGGATATTTTTTAATTCGGTCATGCCGTTACTTATTACTTTATAATTGTTTAAGAGCTGAAGCATACTTGCTCAGCCTATGGGCCAGTTGCCCGTATTTTTGGAACACTGCTGGGTAAAACCCTGTTAGAAAGGCAAAACCCGGTCTGGTGGCCGGTGGTTGTCCATGAAAGTGCGGATATTAATCAGCACTTTTTCGCCCATACCCACGCGTCCTTCTATTGTAGCAGACCCCATGTGGGGTACCAACACCACATTATCCAGCTCCAGAAGTTTGGCGTTAATGGTTGGCTCTTGCTCAAACACATCAAGCCCTGCACCAGCAATACGCCCGACTTCGATAAGGTCTGCGAGTGCTTCTTCGTCAACAATCTCACCACGGGCAGTATTGATAAGCACTGCATGAGGCTGCATTTTCTTCAACCGGTCCCGGTTCATCAAATGCTTGGTCTCGTCCGTAAGCGGGCAATTAACAGACACAAAGTCCATCCGAGTCAGCATTTGGTCCAAGTCTTCCCAGTAAGTGACTTCCAACTCAGTCTCAACCTGCTCCGGCAAGCGCGTACGGTTATGGTAATGCACAGCAATATTGAAAGCTTTGGCACGGCGGGCAATGGCACGGCCAATACGGCCCATGCCGATAATGCCAAGTCGTTTACCTTGAATACGGTGCCCCATTAGGAAAGTTGGTGTCCAGCCAGTCCATTTGCCATCGCGGAGAATTTTTTCCCCTTCAAACAAACGGCGCGGCACAGCCAAAAGCAACGCCATAGCAAGGTCTGCGGTGTCTTCGGTTAATACACCCGGGGTATTGGTTACGGTGATGCTTTTTTCCTGCGCCGCTGTGATGTCTATGTGGTCTACACCGGCGCCGAAGTTTGCAATAAGTGTCAGGTTTTCACCTGCTGCTGCAATCACATCCGCATCAATCGTATCAGTAACCGTGGGCACAAGAACATGGGCATCAGCTACCGCTGCTTTTAGCTCTTCAGCACTCAGCGGTTTGTCAGCCAAATTTAATGTCACGTCAAATAGCTCAGCCATGCGGGTTTCAATGCTATCTGGCAATTTGCGTGTGACAACAACCTTGGGCCGACTATTGATTCCTGTTTGACTCATGAGAAAAAATAACCTTTTCTAGCAAGCTAATTTCCGCCTGCGCATAGACTTTAGGGGTTCTGTACCAGATGGCGGGCAAGGTTACAAACGCCAAGCGATAGGGAAATGGCTATGAATAGAAATTTTATTGCATTTTTTGTCATATTCTCCGTGTTTTCAAGCACTAGCTTAGCCGAAGAATCAGTTGGTGCGAGTGGCCTCAAGCTGCCTCGGTTTGTCTCCTTAAGTGCAAAAACAGCGAATCTGCGCACCGGGCCCGGCACGCATTATCCCATTCGCTGGACATATAAGCGCCGGGGGCACCCCCTTCAGATCATTGAAGAGCACGAGCATTGGCGCAAAGTACGAGATCATGACAAGGTCGAAGGTTGGATTCTAAAGAACCTTCTGTACGGCCCGCGCCGCGCGATGATCCACAGTAAAACAAGGCCGCTCTACAGCAAAAATGATCTTGCTTCTGACGTGCTGTTAATCGTTGAAAAAGGCGTTACTGGATCTGTAGTTGAATGTAGTGGCATTTGGTGCAGGCTGGATGTGGACGGCACTAAAGCGTGGATTGAACGGCGTCACCTGTGGGGTGTGTTGCCAAATGAAGAAATTGACTGATAGGCCTAACCGTCAATCCATATTTTCATAATCGTTTTTGTACTCCTGAATCTGCGCGAATTTGACAACGCCCCCGTTTTCATCGGGCGCTGCAATAAACTCGTGCTATGCGAATGCTACGGTGTTCGAGTTTTCGCGAGCGACCCAACCTCAAGCTTCAGTGATACCAGGGGCGCTTTCTAAGCACCGTATTCCTTCAACTAACCAAAAATGGCTGCATGCAAGTATGGTCTTTTTTTATGGGCAGCATCCTCTTGACAGTATTTGTATAAGTACTTACATATATTTCCATAAGGAGCCTACTAATGTTCGATACACCTGCACGATCTACCCGGATACAGGGCGAGATTTATTTTGACCTTGGCATCGGCACCCGCATGCGCCGCCTCATGGAAATGTTCACTGCTGACACTGACAGGATCTATAGCAAAGCTGGCCTTACTTTCCGTGTAAGTTATTTTTACGCCATGTATGCTCTGGTAAAGTGCGGCCCGCTGACCATTGCGGATATAGCCAAGCTCGCAGGCTTCAGCCACTCAGCGGTTAGCCAAACAATTAAGCGCATGACCAAAGAAAACTTAGTAGAAGCAGCCAAAACCGACGACGGTCGGCAAAAACTCATTCGCCTTACACAGCAAGGCATTACAACAAGAGATAGTCTCATCCCCATATGGGCTGCGTTAGAAAGTGCGATGGGTGACGCAATGAATGAATGCGGCTTTGACTTGCTGGCGACCATCACAGCACTTGAGCAAAGGTTTCATGTTAAAAGCCTATATGACCGTATCCAGGACAAAACAGCGGAACCCACAAAGGCAGCCAGGCCAGAGATTGTGCCTTTCCATACATCTTACCGCCAAGCCTACCACGACCTGAATGTTGACTGGATGGCTACCATGCCTTGGAACTTTGAAGAAAAAGACATCAAATCGCTTTTAAATCCTGAGCACAGGATACTAGACGAAGGCGGTGAGATATTCTTTGCTCTGGTAGACGGCAAACCCGTGGGCACACTCACCATGAAGCGCGTTCATGCCGGGACGTTTGAGTTAGCCAAACTGGTAGTAAGCGATACAGCACGCGGCTTGGGTGCTGGCATAGGGCTTTGCGAAGCACTCACTGACCGCTTTGTAGCACGCGGGGGTGTGAAGCTGTTTCTAGAAACCAACTCAACCCTGACCCCTGCGATTGAGCTTTATAAACGTGTTGGCTTTAAGGAGTTCCCTGTTCCCCACAGGTCCTATGACCGCACTGACTTTTATATGGAATGGCAACCCCGTGAAAAGGCCAAATCATGACTTTTGAAATCCTCCCTTACGACGACAAATACAAACAAACATTCTATGATCTAAACGCTGAGTGGCTTCGGGAATTTTTCTATATTGAGCCATGGGACGAAACGATTTTATCCAACCCCCAAAAGCATATTATCGACCAAGGCGGTGAGATATTCTTCGCTGTAGAGGAGGGTAAAGCCATCGGCGTGGTGGCGATGAAAAACGAAGGGTCAAATCGGTTTGAACTAACCAAGCTTGGTGTAGATAAAAGTATCCGCAGAGGCGGTATTGGCCGGGCGCTATGCCAAACTGTTATTGGTCGCTTTAAGGAACGCGGCGGCAACTCGCTGTTTCTAGAAACCAATACATTGCTCGAGAATGCGATACGACTGTATTGGCGGTTAGGTTTTATTGAAATGCCCAATCCAGCCGGTAGTTCATACGAACGAGCAAACTATTATATGGAGTGGGATGCTACAGCTGAGCCTATTGAGTGGCAACCAAAATGAGTGTGCAAATAATATCCTATGACGTAAAATACAAGCAGGCCTTCTATGACTTAAACATAGCTTGGCTCAAAAAATATTTTACTGTAGAGCCCAGCCATACCGACCTTTTGAGCAATCCTGAAACTGAAATACTAGCCCATGGCGGTGACATATTCTTTGCCTTGGTAAAGGGCATAGCCGTTGGTGCCGTAGCGCTCAAATTTTATGGCGATGGTATTTATGAGTTAACCATATTAGGCGTGGACCCCTCAGCCCACGGCAGTGGCATTGGCCGTAAATTATGCGAACGCGTGATAAGCCGCTTTCAAGAAAACCAAGGCACACGCCTATTCCTTGAAACCCACACAAAACTAGAAGCCGCCATGGCCCTTTATGAGAAACTAAACTTCAAGATGGCTGAAAACCCCTTGGGGGATATATACGCAGGCACTGATTGTTATATGGAATGGCAACAGCCATGATTATCAGCCTCGCCACGTCTCCAGAAGACCAAGCATCAGTTAAAGAAGTCTTCAAAGCATTCATCGAATTTTTGCCCATAGATATGGCCTTTCAGGGCATTGACGATGAACTTGCAGCCTTCCCGAAAGCCTTTGTTTGTTTATTAATAGCAAAACAGGGCGGCAAGCCCATCGGCGCGGTAGGTCTTAAGGAGCACTCCGCGGATGTCTGCGAAATGAAGCGCTTGTATGTATTACCCGAAGGCCAAGGAACAGGTGCGGGCCGTGCGCTCTGCGAGCAATTGCTAATTGACGCAAAAGCAGCTGGATACAAAACCATACTACTAGATAGCCTGCGCCGTCTAAAACCAGCCATAAACCTATATGAAAAGCTCGGATTCGAAGAAACCGAGCCCTATAATTTAAACCTTGAAGAGGATGTTGTCTATATGCGGCGCGACTTATAGGACGCACCGTACACTTGTCCCCCTAACGCACACCTTTTGCAGCAGATGCATAAGCTAGCATTACAGCATCCGCACCGCCTGAAGTTTTAACCAGCACCCGTCCATCAGCATCAAGCAACACGACCGTCGGGATTTGGCTGACACCATACTTGCGCGCAATGTCGCCTGATCGGTCAACCGCCATGGGGTAGGCAATATTATATCGCTTGGCATAGTCGGTAACGTCTTTCTCGGCTGTGTAATAATGGTTCACCAATCCAACTGTTTGCACTGCCCGTCCGTATTTTGCAAAAGCCTGATCAAGGGCCAATCGCTGCGCCTTACAAGCGGCAGCATAGTCTGGTTTGCTGTCTTCCCAATAGCTTTCACACCATGACGTGGCAAAAACCAAAGCTGTTGGGCCATTCCCTACAATCGCCTCCAAGGGTACTTTTATGCCCCCGACAAAATCTACTTCCAGCGCCCCTTGTTTGCTGTGATTTACTTTGCCAGCAACATCGTAGGTTTCACCGTTTGCCATGCCTTCCAGCAGACTATCTACGATACTATTGGCTTCATGGCCGGTATGTACAATTGAGCCCGTTTGGTCGATCAATACATGGAACGGTGTGCCTACAACACCAAGTGCTCGCGCTGCCAAAGCCTCTTTGTCAATCACGATAGGGATATCAAATGGGCGACGGTCTAAAAAACGACGGATATCGTCTTCATCGTTATTGATACCAACATTAATCGCCAAAAATTCAATCTTATCACTGTATGTCTCATACGCTTTTTGGAAGTGCGGCATTTGCTGAATACATTGCAGGCACCATGTCGCCCAAAATTTAATGTAAACGGGCTTATTGGTAACAAAGGATGACAGATCAAAAGTTGCGCCATCTAACTTTGTTAATATAATTTCAGGTAAAAATGGTCCAGCATCCCTGTTGACCACTTGTCCTGCAGAAGTAGCGGAAAAAGTAGCCAGAACAGCCATAAAAATAACAAATATAAATCTCATAATAACCCCCATTGGCATCAAAATACTAACGTCCACCTGTGCCTAGTGCGCTGTCTACTCAGTAAAGAGGTATTCTATGATAGCAGAGCTTTCTTTTGCACTGTTAATAGGGGCGCACACGCAATTGTGACGCATTCGCAATAAAGACCCTTCTAAAAAAATAGCCCGCTATTCTCCCATGGGGGTAGAAAAACAGCAGGCCTAGTTACAGCGAGGAGAGGGTTAGAGCATTGTTTGCAACGCCTTTTGAATTTGTTCGCCATAGGTTTTATCCGCGGCAGAGAATTGCTCCAGCATACGGCGCTGCACACTCTCAGATGCCTGTGAAAGACCGCCAACGATATTCGATATCAGCTGGGCTTTCTGGTTATCCGTCATAAGCCGGTATAGCTCGCCAGCCTGTGTGAAATTGTCTTCATCTTGGCTATCATGAAGGCCTACCCATGCATTTTCTTCGAGCGGCATCGGTGGCTCAGCTACCCGTGCCACAGGCTTTGGTGCAGAAGGCCTATCATTAGGGTAAAAATTCACACTGTTATCTTGGTTCGCCGCCTGCCCGGTTACAGGGCAAGCATTCATACCGGCCATCGCGCCATCACGCTGATAATGGTTTACGGGGCACTTGGGCGCATTCACCGGCAACTGCTGGTGGTTGGCTCCTACCCGGTACCGCTGTGCATCAGCGTACGCAAACAGACGTGCTTGCAGCATCTTGTCTGGACTTGCGCCGACACCCGGCACTAAATTACTTGGACTAAAGGCCACTTGCTCTGTCTCGGCGAAGTAATTATCCACATTCCGGTTCAGCGTGAGCGAGCCGATGGTCCGCAAAGGAAAAGCCTTGTGTGACCACACTTTAGTCAGATCAAACGGATTATACGCCAATATTTTGGCTTCATCCTCTGTCATCACCTGAATTTTCACTGTCCACGTAGGAAATCCTCCGCGATCAATCGCATTCACTAAGTCTTCCTGTGCGCCAAATGGTGGCAATCCTTTCGCCTCGTCCCCAGTGACTGTTTTGATGCCTTGGTCAGTTTTCAAGTGAAACTTTACCCATACACGCTCACCTGCATCGTTCCACAAACTCATTGTGTGAGACCCATACCCGTTCATATTGCGGTAACTGGCTGGAATACCTCGGTCAGACATTAGAATGGTCATTTGGTGCATCGATTGTGGGTGGTTGGCCCAAAACTCATACATAGCAGCAGGGTCCGGCGTATTGGTGCGCGGGTTCTTCTTTTGGCTATGGACAAAATCCGGGAATTTTGACGGATCGCGCAGGAAAAACACCGGTGTGTTATTGCCAACCAAATCAAAGTTACCCTCTTCTGTATAGAATTTGACAGCAAAACCGCGTGGGTCACGAGCATAATCACTGCTGTCTTGCCCGCCACCTACGGTGGAGAAACGAACAAAAGCATCGGTTTCTTTGCCTGAGCCATTCAGGAAATTCGCGATGGTCAGGTCACTCAAGTCATCTGTCAACTTGAAGCTTCCGTGAGCACCAGAACCACGGGCGTGAACAACACGCTCAGGGATGCGCTCGCGGTTGAAATGCGCTAGTTTTTCCATCAAGCGCCAATTTTCCATCGTAAGAGGCCCGCGCGGGCCCGCACTGATGCTGTTATTATCATCCGCGATCGGTGCACCATTTGCTGTGGTTAGCATAGGTGCAGTATTTTTAGGGTCAGTCATTGCATATTCCTTCTCTCGTATGTTCTTAAGAAGAAATTACCACTTTCCTATAAATCTATCCAATGAATTGAAATTGTTATTTTAATCGATTTTTACGATTTATTAACATACCCAAAAAAAAGGCGGAACAAATGCTCCGCCTTTCCAATAGGATGATATTCTAGTGTCATACTGGGAAATCAATCACCGCTTACAATGCGACCAACCAGTTGTTTCACTGTTGGTATGAAACCATTTGAATAGAAGGGGTCACTCGCAAAACGGAAAGCGTTGTGCCCTGCAAAGACAAGGTTATTTTCTACGCTGCCACCATGCGCCACATCATCCAGTGTTTTCTGAATGCAGAGACTCCGCGGATCAGCGAGACGCCCTGTAGAGTTTTTCTCATTGTCAGCCCAGCTGGAAAAACGGCACTGACTTAAGCAACCCACACAGTCTTTCTGGTCTTTTCGAATTTCTGCGCAGCGCTCAGTATCAACAAAAATAAGTGTATCACCTGGCGTTTTCATTGCTTCGGTATAGCCCGCAGCAACCCAGCTTTCAGCTTTGACGCAATCTTCACCACGCACAAAGTATTTTTTTCGGCCTACTGTTAGCTGTGTATTAAATTCTTCATCTTGCACTGTACGAAAATCAACTTGTCGCTCTTTACGGCCAACAAGTTCCTTAATGTACGGGTTATTCAGCGCGCTAGAGAAAAAGCCAGTTGGGCTAAAGTTTTGTAGCAGCACGTCGCCAGGCTTCAAGCTAAGCAGTTTCTGTTTCCAAGTATCAGAAATTTGGCTTTCTTTGGTCAGCATTGGGCGTGTACCAAATTGGAAAATAATCGGACCGATCTCTTTATTGTCGATCCAGTCTTTCCATTCTTTCAAATTCCAGACACCACCGGCCATAATGATCGGCACATGATCAAGCCCGAGTTTACGCATGATAGAACGTAGCTCAACGACACGCGGATAGGGGTCTTGTGGCTTGGTTGGATCTTCAGCGTTTGATAGGCCGTTATGGCCACCTGCGAGCCATGGGTCTTCAT